>WRNF01000104.1 GCA_009776715.1 Treponema sp.
GAAGAATGCCGGGAGGAAGAACGGAAAAATCTGTTAGATTTGCTAAATCAGGGTTTTTCAGTTGAAGAAATTAAACAGCGGTTAAAATAAAACTATAATTATGCTTATAATTCTCTTGCTCGAGCGAATGAGGAACTGAAGGGTATAATACCCAAGCGGCTGCTCCAACAACGCTGGCGGCCGCGGAAAGCCGCCGCAGGCTATAGATTGTTGTGTCGAACCTAAGGTTCACAGCAACTACCTTGCTGGACTTGCCCTGCGGTATTATACCCTTAATTATCCAGGAATATTCTTAAAGCGCTTAATAACGGATGTGGGAGCTGCCCCATTGTGAATCAAATTACATTATGTAATAGAAAGGTGTATATTATGAAAATCAGAACTGACTTTGTAACAATCAGCAGCAGTTCCAGTTTTACAATTCGCAAAAAAACTTTGTCGGAAAAGCAAATACAAGCGATTTGGAATCATTCTGCATTTGGCGATAAACTAAATTTAGACTATTTTGATGAAAGTTGGAAAATCGCTGAAAATGGAAACAGGCAAAAGGAAAGGGCGCACTAAGGCACCCTTTCTAATCCTTTCTATATTTCGGTTTTCCATAGCCCATGAAGATTGCAATACGCATACACAGCAAGGGGCCTATCGTCTGAAAAAGAAAATGACGCTTTAGGTTCTTTGCCAATTTCAAGACGTTTTCGCTGACCGCCTTTTTCGGTTTCAACATATATAAAAAATATGTGATGCCCTTCTTCCATCGGATGTTCTACGCTTCCGACACAGACATTGATACCGCCATCTGTTTTTTCTACCACAGGCAGATGTTTTTCCATGCTTGCTTCGACTGTATTGGGAATAAGCTCCGTCATGGTTTCGCCGCAGCATGTCATTGGGACGCCGCTTTCGTTGATCATACCAACAATGTTGCCACATACTTTACAAATAAAAAATTTTTGTTTATTCATTTTTTTACCTCTAATAATTTATTACCCGCAGTTCAAAATAACTTTGGGGATGAACGCAAACAGGACATTTCTGCGGAGCCTTTTCGTTGTCCACAATGTACCCGCAATTACGGCAAATCCAGACAGTTTTTTCTTTTTTGGCAAAAACAGCGCCTTCTTCAATGTTTTTAAGAAGATTAAGATAACGCAGTTCATGTTCTTTTTCAATTTTTGCTACTGCTTCAAAAAGAAATGCAATATCGTTAAAACCTTCTTCCCGTGCATCTTCTGCCATTTGTTTGTACATTTCAGTCCATTCATAATGCTCTCCTGCAGCAGCGGCCTTTAGGTTTTCTGCGGTTGAGGGAATATCTCCGCCGCACAGCAGCTTGAACCAGAGCTTTGCGTGTTCTTTTTCATTGCCGGCAGTTTCCTCAAAGAAAGCCCCTATCTGTTCGTAACCCTCTTTTTTTGCCTTTGAAGCAAAATAAGTGTACTTGTTCCTTGCTTGGCTTTCGCCTGCAAAAGCTTCCATCAAATTTTTTTCGGTTTTTGTTCCTTTCAAATTTGCCATTTAATACTCCTTCGATTAATTTTTTAAAATTATGAATGAAACATGAAATTCTGTCAATTGGTTAATGAATAATAACTTGACTTTATGCAAAAAATAAATAAAATTAAATCTATGCAGAAATTTAATTTATTTTTTCTTTTTTTCTTGACCGGCTTGGCTTTATTGCCGGCGCAGGAAGCAAATGTGGTTAGTGTGCGGTTTGAAACGGATTATTCCATCCGGGATTCGGTTGATAATATTGGCAGCAAATATATTTTCTATTCGAGCCAGCACCCCTCTGTGTTTACTTTTGTAAATAACAATGGTTCTATAACTGTTTGTTCTTCAGACGAAAAAGCAAAGATCACCTATATTTATGAATTTTCAATGGATCTTAAACAGCAAAAAACATTGAATTTTCCCAACGAAATGGATATGTTGGGAGCATTTACAAAAGATAATGAAGGAAACTATTATTTTTTTTACGGCAGCCGGTCAACTAATAAAAATTCAAAAAACATGGCTATGGTAAAGTATAATCCGGATGGCAAAAAAGTAAACACTTATACCCTAGAAGCACAGGCGCCAAAAAGTTTTGACGGAATAAGAGTCCCCTTTGATGCCGGAACCTGCCGGCTTGAGCTGTCCGGTTCAATGCTGGCTGTATATTTTGCGCGGGAAATGTTCAGCGGCCACCAGGCATCTTTTGGTTTTGTTTTAGATAAAGATTCCTTTGCAAGAATAGATTCGGGCGCTGCAACTAACGATGGCAAAACTGGCGGTGTTTCAGAAATGCCTTATACCAGCCATTCTTTTAACCAGTTTATTCTTCCGGCTGAAGGCGGCTTTATTTTTGCAGACCATGGGGATGCCTATCCGAGAAGTTTTACCTTTGCCCGTTTTGAAAAGGGAAAAAATACCAAGCGGGTTCATGCTTTTAAATTTCCCGGCGGAATTGGGGCAAATCCAACTTATGCTGAAATGGGCGGCCTGGCGGAAACTTCAAACGGATATATTTTTACCGGCGCTTACGGAACTGACAGAAACAATCCCCGGAATCTTTTTGTAATTAATTTTGACAAAGAAATGGGCAAATGCTCATCGCCTTTGTATTTAACAAAATATACCAAAGAGAACGGTCATGCCGGTCATCCAAAAATTGTTGCATTGGGCAGCGGGCGTTATCTTTTGCTATGGGAATTGTTTGCTTTTTCTACTCAAGCTGCAAATCTTATAGTGCAAAGCAGCACAGATTATGCATCTACTTTTTATACAGTCATTGATGAAAACGGCAAAATACTGAAGGATATTGGCACATTAGGCACAATTCGCCTGAACATGAATGATGTGCTGCGTTACAACAAACAAAACGGAAAAGCATATTGGGCAATCAATGACAGCAGCAGATCAATTACATTATATGCACTGGATATTGGAGGGTGAAGCTAAAACCCCAAAGGTTACTGATATTGGTGAATGTATCTAAGTTTGTTATTTTGTACCTTATGCTGTCATTTCTTTTTTGTTAAGCGGCGAACCACAGTATTTGTAATCGGTAGCACCAGAACCTCGATAAGGCATTTTAGTACATAATTGGTAAGCGTTAGGCTAAAGAAAAGTTCCCAGCCAAAAACACCGGTAAGGCAGGCAATTGATACAAAGGCCAGGCTGTCCAAAAGCTCTCCTGCAAGGCTTGAAATGACAGCCCTGAACCAGAACATTCGGCCTTTCATTATATTCTTGATCTTTACAAGCAAAACTGCATTGGAAAATTCTCCCGCGAGATATCCGGCAAGACTTGCAAGAACGATGCCCCCTGAACTTATTCCTCCAAGGATAACATTATACGCAACAGTTCCCGCTATGCCCGCATCTTGAACTTCCCAGGACAGTTCTCCGGGAAGGGCAGACAGGATAAAAAAAATCAAAGCAGTAAAAGCCAATGCCGCAAAGCCTGTCCAGATCATCCGTTTAGCGGCTTTAAAACCATACACTTCGGTAACAATGTCTCCAAGAATGTATGCAAAAGGAAAAAACAAAGTCCCGCCGTCAAACACCATGTCTATGCTAAACACTGAAAAACCAAGATCGACAATTTTTGCCGATGAAGCAATGTTGCTTAAAACAAGAACAACAACAAAACCCGTCATAAATATGTCAAAATATTTATAGGCATGAAGCGAGGAAAATGATTTAGTATAAGAGGTTTTTTCCTCTGTTTTATCATACATGGCTTTGTTACTTACCTTTACTATTTCACCGTAAACTGTTCTTGGAAATAATAAAGATATTAAACCAAATTTACGGACAAAGGTAAATGGCAATCTTCGGAAAGAGTTAATTAATATTGGTTTACAATCTTAGAAACTGCCTCATGTATTTTACCGGTAATTTCTTTTCGTTGCGATGGAGTTAGAATTTGGCCTTCTATTATAATCTTGTCCTGAAACAGACAATATGATTCAATTTCCAACACAGATGCAATTCGCTCAATCATATTGGGAGACGGGAATTTTTTTCCAACCTCAATTTCTGCAATGTATGCCTGAGTTGACTCGCATAATTCTGCAAGTTTTGACTGTGAAATCTTACATAATTTTCGGTAATTTTTCAAATTTATGATAAAAAGCTCTTGAAAAGTCAAATTTTAACCCCTTTATTGCTATTATTCATCTATTTATATGCTAATCGTGTATAAAACCTATTGACAACTTTCGTATAGCAAGTTATTATATAAAATATATGCAAACAGCAAGTTTTATACTGTTTATGCAATTTTTAATTTAGGAGATTAAAATGAGAAATTTATTTTTTGTGTTTTTCTGTATTATTTTTTCTGCTTGCGCCAGCACCGAGACATCTATTTTAGGTACGCCTATCCTAAGCGAAGGTGATTATTTCTTGTTCAATAAAGAAGGCAAAACATCAGATGTTAGTCCTGTTGCATTAAACCCGGTATCAACAAAAGATTTTATAACAAAAGGAATTATATTTGTAAGTTCATCTGTTGAGCTTAATTCAAATGGAAATATTATTAACGGTTCAATAATCACATTTGAAATGTTAATGCAGGAAGTTGCAAAATTGGATGCAGACGATTTTATAAATTTACGAATTGATGAAATTCAGACTGTATCAACAGCAGAAGGTATTATACAGACCATTAAAACTAATGAATGGTGGAATACGCAGGAAGGCAATGAAATATCAATATTTAATACCGGTCCGTCAAAAATTGAATACAAAGCAACTGCAATTGCGATTAAATATTTGCCTTTATAATAAAAGGAGGTATGTATGTATAAAAATATAATTTTTATTATTTTAATATCAGTAGTTTTAATTGCATTTGTTGCTTGTGGTAATAGGCCTTTTGTTTACAATAGATCAGTATCACAACTAAAAAGCAGCATAATTACAATTAATCAATGCGCAATTCTTGAATTTGACGGAAACAGAACTGGCAGCGAATGGCATTCAGTAACCGGTTCCAAAAAAGTGAGGATCCCGGCAGGCGAACATACATTAGTGCTTTTTAACCGTGTTGATATACCTAGTGGAAAGCGTATTGTAAATACTGAAGGACAAGTTACCATGCATTATAATTTTTTACCAGGACGAAATTATATTGTTATGGCTTCTGTTAATGATGGCCGTTTTAATGGATTAATAATAAATGAAGCATCAATAAAAATCCAGAAAGCTCTGACTGAACCAATCTTTGAAAATTTAGAAAGCGCTAAAACAATGAGTAAAGGAAGGGGGCATTAAAACATATCTTTCCTCAATCGTAACGCCGGTAAAATCCTCTCCATAAACAGCTCTTGCAAAACTCTGTTTTTGCAGTAAATTTGCAAGAGCCTCTATACATTGCTTTTTATTGAAAAAAGAGATAAAGTATTAACAACGCGAGGTATAAAGAATGAAATTATTCCAATCATTAAAATTTCAATTTGTGACGCTCTTTTCTGTTTTTATTATTGCCCTGGTTGTTGTAACCTCTATTTTAGGCATATTGGAAATGTCAAATGCGGTAGAGAAAACTTTTGCCATGCAAGGCATTTCAATAGTTGAAAAGGCAGTTACCCTTCTTGACGGAGATTCCTTTGAATCGCTGGCCCAGTCATTGGACTCCGAAGATCCTTTCTATGAAGAAAGCAGAATTAAACTGCTTGAATTAAAAAAAGCTACAGGGGCTATGTATTTNTATACCATGGCTCCGGCAGAGGGCAATTTCCATCAAGATGACTGGCTTTTTATCATAGACGGCAGCNCCGAGCCGGATGACGAGGAAAATTTTTCAGCGCTTGGAGATGAAGAAGACACATCGGGTTATGATGCTGCATTCTACAGAATATTGGATTCAAGAAAAACCGAGACCTCTAAACTGGAATATCAGGGTGAATGGGGATGGCTCATATCAGCTTATACGCCAATAAATAATTCCGACGGAAAAATGGTGGGGATTGTAGGTTGTGATTTTGATGGGACATATTTATATGAAACCCTTAGAGCAGGAAAGATACAAAAAATAATTATTGGTGCAATTTCCATAATTCTGGGCTTTGCGCTGCTTATGTTATTTTTGCGAATGGTTTTTTCACGAATAAAAAAAGTTAATTCAATTTTGAAAGAACTTTCGCTTGGCGAGGGAGATCTAACCAAAAAAATCAAAATCGATAAAGACGACGAGATTGGGGAGTTATCAAATTATCTTAATATTACTCTNGATAAAATAAAAAATCTTATTGTTATAATAAAAGACGAATCGTCCAAACTNCACAATATTGGGAATGATCTTGCATCAAATATGCAGCAAACCGCAGGATCGGTACATCAAATTACTGACAATATTCAAAGCATCAAGCAGAAAGTAACCGATCAGTCTGCGTCTGTTTCCCAAACCCATGCCACAATGGAACAGGTTACAGGCAACATAGCCAAATTGGGAAAAAATGTTGAAGTCCAAAGTTCCAGCATCTCGGAGTCTTCTTCCGCAATCGAGGAAATGCTTACTAATGTGCACAGTGTTACCCAGACCCTTGTCCGCAATGCGGAAAATGTGAATGATCTTATTAAGGTTTCTGAATCTGGCCGCAGTAGTATGCAAAAGGTTAGCCATGACATACAGAATATCGCCAAGGAATCTGAGGGGCTGCTGGAAATTAACACTGTTATGGAAAATATTGCAAGCCAGACAAACCTCCTTTCCATGAACGCAGCAATCGAAGCCGCCCATGCCGGAGAATCAGGCAGGGGTTTTGCCGTAGTTGCCGGAGAAAT
>WRNF01000105.1 GCA_009776715.1 Treponema sp.
TCGGTGATTTGGCGCAGAATCCAGCTATTGCGCGGCAGAAGATAGGCCCTGCTGTCTCCGAGGTTTACAAAAATTGCCGAATCATTCAGCAAGAGGAGGCAGGAAATTGTAGCTCCATATTGGAAATCGTCCTTGTTGGATGTATTGTAAATTATATCGCTTATCTCCTGTATCCGCTTCTTTATTATTAAAGCAGTTTCTGAATCATTTTTTTTATTTATTTCATTGTTTTCCAGTATTTCCCTGACAGCCCCTGGAAGGATCTCCGTGATGATCTCAGCTGTTTCGCCTCCGTGAAGCAGGCCGCCCATGCCGTCTATAACAGAAAAAAAACCCATGTCCGGGCAAAATATGATCCTGTCCTGATTTGAGTTTCTTTTTTTCCCAATGTCAAGGCCGCTTGATGCCGAAAAACCATTGTTAAAAAAAATAGAATTCATCCAATAGCCCCTTCAATCTCTTCCTTTAGTTCGTGAGCTTTTTTAATGGGGATATCCGGCATATCAACTAGAGCTTCGTCAATTACCCGGGCGAGTCTTTTGTCAACTGACTTGCTGCGATCACGTATGGGCACTGCCGGGTTTTTTACAGCATCCTGCCACATTGTGCGCGGCGAACCAAAATTCTTGACATATTGCCCTGTCAGCATAAAATAAAATGAAGCTGCTGCTGCCCATACATCAACCTCCGGTTTTGAGTAACGGCAGTTAATGACCTGCTGACGCGGCATAAAAACAGGTGTACCTTTTGCTTCAGTTCCCGATATTCTTGAAAGGCCTGCAGCTTCAAATGCCTTGGCAAGTCCAAAATCCGCGATTTTTGCATGAGGCCTTTCCGTCTGGTTTGTCCGGTATTTATTCTCATCAAAAGAACGTAAAATCAATTTGCCCGATCGATTTTCCCTTTCAAAATATTTTTCCGGATTGAATTCATTGGCGATAAAAAAATTGGCAGGTTTGATGTCACGGTGGACAATACCGATAAATTTTTGCACGTCTCCGCCGGCAAGCTCTGCTTCCACCGCGGCATTGTGTGCATAATCCAGGCCTTCCAGGATCTGCAGGATAATATCAGCCGCCATTGCCGCAGGCAGTCTGCTCTCGTCGATTTTTTCCATCAGATTGTCAACACTGCCTCCCAGGCAGACTTCCTGCAAAAGGAAAAGGGTATCTCCCTGAACCCCGTAATTTATCTGACGGATTACGTTTTTATGGTTCATGCACCGGCCAATGGATACTTCCCTTGTAAAAAGGGTGCGGGCATTTTCGTCAACCGCCATGTCAGGCAGCATTATCTTCAGGGCGGCCTTTTCTCCCGAGACCTCTTCCTCAACAAGCCATACAACCCCCATCCCGCCTTTGCCCAGCTCCCTGATGTTCCGGTAACCCTTAATTGGAGAGACATTCCTGTCTCCCTCCGCCGCCATGTGCAGCATCAATTCAAGAACAGCCAGCGGATTTTTTCGGCATTTGCCGCAGATCCTCGCTTCACCCTGAACATTATTTTCCATGGGAGAATGACAGATTAAGCAGGCATTCTTTTGCCTGAGATTATTATCAACAATGGTTCCGACGGCTCCGCTGTTTTCGACAATGGTTCCGACGGCTCCACTGTTTTCGGCTACTGTTGCATTTATCGGGTGTTTTCTCTTTTGCTGCAATTTAATATGACATTTTTCACAGATATTTTCTCCTTCATTGTTTTTGAATTTTTCTTCATTTCCCTCATCCAGTTCTTCAATACAGTCCGCACAGCATTGAGGTTCTGATATCTTGATCAACAGTTCACAGCTCTGACCCAGGCCGATTATATCACCGTCTTTAAGGGGAAAAATTTCCTGCTTAAGATTTCTGGCATCTTCCATACCGAGTCCGCTTGTACCGCGGCCTTCAACTACCAGTTTATTGTTAAGATACATACCGTTAAGACTGCCAAAGTCGTGGAAAGCTGCCTGGGGCGGAGTTATGTCAACCATGCAATGGTAGCGGGATACAGTTGGATCGTGCAGTACAATGGTGCAGTCTTCGGCGCGTCCCAGCATTACCGTCTCGTGTTCGGTAATTTCTCTGGTTTTCCCGGCATCTTCTCCCTTAATTACCTTTACTGTCACTTTAGCCGGCATGATTACCTCTTTATAAAATTTTATTCCGGAACCGGATTTGGCAATCCGCTTCGGATGCGGATAGTTTCGGAATGCAAATTATTCAAATACCGAATATCCCTATTATATTATATCAATTAATTTGATAAAATACGCAATCAGGGTAAAATGATGATAAATTTATCAGAAGACAAACGGAATTTTCTTTCTGTCGATGCAGGCATGATCCGGAAAATGCTCACAGAATTTTATTATGTGGATTTTGCGGGTAATTTAAATGAATTGCTGAAAATTCACGGCATTACCGACGTCAAACTGGCAGAGGAACTGGAACTACCCGTAAAAGCGGTTCATGACTGGCGTTTTGGTGATAAGGTGCTTAAGGATCGGGAAAGGTTCAAGGAAATAGGACTATGTCTTTCCATGACAGAGGGAAGGTTGAGCGATTACCTATTGTCTCTTGGATATACCCGTCTCTATCCAAAAAATCCGCTGGATAAAATATGCCTTTTGGCTATAAAAAACAAGATGGATCCCGGAGAAACAATCAGGTTTTACAGGGAGAATGTAAAGGAATTCAGGAGCAGGGTCATTAACCCCCGGTTTAAAAACAGTGTTTATTCCTCCGGTGAGTATGAAAATGATCTAAACCGGATAAAAACCAGCGGTGAGCTGGAAGACTGGCTTCTGCGTTATGCGGAAAGCTTTAAGGAGTTTTCAAAAGCTGTTCTCCCCAACAAGGAACTTATTCTGTATGCGACGCTCTTTTGCGATCCACTGTCAATAGTTCAAATGTATGAAACCGGCGAACTTCCCGATGAAATCCGCGATCTGATTTCCGTGCAGGCTTCCGGCAAGGGACTGTCGCCGCAGATCCTGCGCAATAAACTAATTCATTACGGTCTCCTGAAAAACATGAATGACAAGGACATCGACCGATTGCTGAAATACGCCCATGTCCGCCAGTTTACATCGCCGGAAACAGCTTTTGAATCGGCTCTGCTTCTGGCAGTCAGGTGCGCCCATCAGCGTTTTCCTGTATATGTATATGATTATCTTGTAAACATGTCTCTGCTTCTTTCAACAATATCTAAAGAAACATGGAAGAACCGGGTTGCAACCAATGTATATGATCCAATGACATCGTCAGCAATTTACCGCGCCGGTTTATATGCCGTATTGATAGAAGAGGTAAACATCCGATTAAAAAACGCTTCATGTTTTGTGAATGATTATTATGGCGAAGGTAAACGCAGCGACGACGAATTCCTGTTTGAAAACCTTTATACCGGTTATTCCAAAACAGAAAAAAAATGTCTGGCAGATTTTGTAGGCGATGTCATGTATCTTCTGGCTGAAGATGGGGAAGTAGATAAAAATGATGTTATGGCTTTATTCGGAAAGTGATCAAAACAGCGGTGCATGTTAAAACGCATGTCAAGCGACATTACAACAATGGAAGCCGGTATTATAATGCCGGAAATCTACAAAAACCCGGTTATGGTTATCTGAGACGATATAGGAGAATAAAACATGAGATTTATTGAGCCGGTTTGGATGACCTCAAACGAAGAAAAAGCCCTAAAAAAAGTCTTAAAAGAAAAAAATCAAAAGAAGATTGCTCAAATCGCAACGATGGCATATTCATGGAGAATACGCGGCATTGCGGCTGAAAAACTCATAGACCAGCACACCCTGGCAGATATTGCCAAAAATGACAAAGTTGAAATAGTAGCAGAAGTGGCAGCTAAAAAAATAACAGAACAATTGATTCTTCTGGATATTGCACAAAATGCATTTGGAATCAATATACGGGAAATGGCAGTAGAGAAATTGACCGCTTATGGGGATTTGGAAAATATTGCCATGAATAATTCCTTTTCCAGCGTACGGGTAGCTGCGGTTAATAAATTAAATGATCAATCTATTTTGGTGAGTATTGCAAAAAGAGAGGATGATATTGATGTATTCAATGCCGCTATAAAAAAATTGACGGACCAGTCTGTTATCGCAGAAATCCTGATTAATTTAACCAAAAAAAGCATTATAGATAATGCATTAAAGTATTTACCCGATGAAAAACAAATCATGAATATCATTGAACATACAAAAAATGAATATTTAGCAAGCCGTGCCCTAAATAAATTGGGAGGATATTTATGTTCCGCCTGTAAAAAAGGGAATTTACCCAGAAACGGAAATGCGGTATCATGTATCTGCGAACACTGCAATGCGGAAAATCATGATTTTAAAAGGGGATATGATTCAGAAACACTAAACAATACTACCGAAAAAGTTACAACATGGAACGAGTGCAAAAGATGCGGAAAAAAGACAGATCGTGAAACGGATATTCGCTTTACCGACTGGTAAAATAACCAAGTCATAATATGAACTGCAATACAGCATTGCGTTTTGTAATATCAAGAGCCAATACAGAAAGGGAAGTCCTTGGCCATACTGAATTGATGCCGGAACATTTTTTTCTTGCTTTGCTTAAATTGTCTGAGCTGTCTGCCGAAGAAATATCTCCGTTTTCTGCCCATAAACAGCAAACTAACGTGGATATAATGCAGATTCGTCAGGTATTAAGAAAAGAAAAAATTGATTCAGGAAATTTAAGGCAAAAACTAACGGAAGAACTTAAATCAGTATCAGAGGAAAATAGGCTGAATTGTGAAGAAAAAGTAAAAAAAATTTTTGAAAAAGCCGAAAAAAGGATAATTAGGGATGATTTACCGGCGTTAACGGCGTTTGTTCTCTTTCTTGTTTTTTTTGAAGATCTCCCCGATTCTGTAAAAAAAATATTATCCGATAAACCGGGCCATGATCAAAAGAAAGAATAGCAGTTCCCGGTGCTTTGGGAAATTACAGGGCTACCGTTACCGGCAGGGCAGGCAGGAAACCGATACGGCAGTCTGCCTGATGATGGTTATTACCCAGATCAAAATTTCAGCAGGGAATTCATTTCAGGGTCATTTAGGGGAATACCGGTATGGGAATTCAGCAGCAAGGCCATAACCCGGGGATTGTCCCCCCGCATTATTGAAAATACCGCTTCCCTTTGAATGGTTTTTAATAACCTTTCATATTCATCCTTCTCCTGATTTACCAGGTTTGAAAGGATTTTTTCGATAATGCCATTATCAATTCCGTCAGTAGCCAGACTAAGTCCGTAATAAAGTATGTTACGCTGTTTTATTTTTTCGTCATGTTCGTTTAGAGCTTCCGATAAGGATAATAAACCTTCACGTCTGGCTTTCTCCGAAAAAAAAAGCGCCTGATTTAGTATATTGTGGAATGCTTTTCTAAAATCATCATTGTTCATTTTATTATTTCCTCAGATGAATCTTTTCTCATATATACGATTTCTCCAATCTCCGTCAAATGATGTACAATGTCAAGAATTTTTTCCCTGGCTTCAACAACATCACGATAACGAATGGGGCCCATATACTCCATATCTTCTCGCCACAAGCTCCTTCCCCTTTCGGATAAATTTCCCAAAACCTTATTGATCACTTCTTCTTTTTCGCTCTTCAGGGCTTTAACAAATATTATTGCGTCAGCATTTCTTAAAACCTTTTGGATGGCCCTGTCATCCAGATTGAGGATCACCGCCGAAAAAATATCAGGCAGAAAAGAATCCATCATATAGGGAGTATTTTCCGAGATGATTTTAGCGAAAATCCATGTATTATCCATCAATTTAAGGGAGTTAATGGTTTTACAGTACAGATCCGCATTTGAATGCGCGCTTCTGTCACCGGTATCGGAAAATGAATTGATTGCAATCCTGTCAATTTTTTCATCATGACCATAAGATGTAGCAACCAGAGTCTTTTCCGGATTTCTTCCGGACTGATTGGGTGAATCATTTTCTTCATTGATCGCTTTTAGTAATCTGTCTATTTCATCCGGAGATAAAACTTCTGTCATGAATTACTCCTTTGCACTTTCAATTAATTCAATTAATATTTTCTTGGCGAGGTCATCCGCAGCTTTGGATGCTTCTACAAGAAAGCTTTCCTTTTCAGAGCGTCGTTTTATTTCAAATCGGGGGTTGCTGCCTGCAAGATTTTTTTCGCTTATTACCACACGCCAGGGTATACCGAGGAGATCGGCATCATTAAACTTCACTCCAGGTCTTTCGTCCCTGTCGTCAAGAAGGACTTCGATGCCTTCGCGTTCCAGATCTGATGAGAGCTTATCCGCTGCTTCCTTAACGGCGTCATCGTATTTGATTGGCACAATGATGACATGGTAGGGAGTCACGGACATGGGCCAGATTATTCCGTTTTCGTCATGGTGTTCCTCTATTACGCTTGCCAGGGTGCGATCAAGGCCGATGCCGTAACAGCCCATGATAGGGATTTGTTTTTTCCCGTTTTCGTCCAGATAGCTGACATTCATCGCTTTGGAATACTTATATCCCAATTTAAAAATATGTCCGAGCTCGTTTCCTTTTTTTTCGTACAGCCTGCCGCCGCACAGTGGGCATATGTCTCCGGCTCTAACGATACGGAGGTCTGCTATCATCCAGGCTTCAAAGTCCCGTCCATAGGCAACGTGTTTATAGTGAAGGTCTTTTGCCAGGGCGCCTGTGACGCCGTCAATAAT
>WRNF01000106.1 GCA_009776715.1 Treponema sp.
TTTTGCCGCGTGCCGCTCTTAACCCCGGTTCCAAGCCTGCAATTTCCACACGGCCATTGGTTAATTCGGTAATTATGTTGGCATTCCAAAATGTCGCAAAACCAAATTCCAATTGGTTTTCCAGCATATAATTAATGCAGCCCTGCCTTGTTTCGTTTGCATTATTTTCCGTAAAATTTTTAAAGTTCAGAAGGCCCTGGCTTATTACAAATAACGCAATTCCGCATATTATTGCCGTGCGTTTTAAAGCCCAAAAGCCGTCATTAATAACATTGCCTATCGGTATATATTTTTTTTCCGTGTGATTAAAAAGAACAGCGGCAAGGGGAATGTAAAAAATCATAAACAGAATAAAATACCTGCGCACGATGGGCTGATCCACAATTACAAAAGTAAAAATATTGCAGGCTGCACTGGTCAAAAAGAACAGCGGTAAAAATTCAAAGCGGCTGGATTTATATACTGCCCAAAGCAGAAAACAAGCGGCGGCAATTGCAGAAAGGCCTAAAAACCCCTGAGCGGATATCAGGGCAGTTCCAGCGGAATAGCCGAAAAACCCCGCAAGGTTCATTAAGCTTAGGCCGATTTTTTGCAGAAAATTGGAAGGGTATTCGGTGAGCATTTTATCATAAGACGTTACGCTGAACGAAAAACGTAATAGAAAATTAATGACATACCCGGCACAGCAGCATGCCAGGCCGAAAATGCTTAAAAACACCGCTTTTTTCTTTGGCATTATTTCCCCGCGCATAAAGGCGCAGGCTGCCAGCAGCGGAATATAAAATGCAAACAGCGCCCTAATCCCCTGCACGCCCAGCATAAGCGACAGCAGCGAAAACAAGACAAAGGCCGGCAATGATTGTTTTACCGTCCCTTTATGCAATGTTAGTTTATAAAACAGCCCCAGGCAAATAAAAAACTGGGCAATGAAGAAAATATAATACCCTCCGAATAAAACAAAATGCCAGTAATCGTAAGACAGAGGCATAATAAAAAAAAGGCATGTTATTAATATCCATTTTAACGGTATTTTAAACTGCTTCATTAAAAACGCATACGACAGCAGCAGTACCATGATATTGAGCATTATATTTATTGAACGGATCAATGCCCAGTTTTCAAAAGCGCCTAACATTTTAAATAAAGGCATGGTAAATAAAGTTTGATAAATAATGCGCAGTTCGGTAGAATAATACCAGCCGGTGCTTACAAGAACATTATTGTCCGCCAGATGTTTGCCTAACACCATTTCCGAGGCATGGTCGCTGTCCAGCCATAAATGCCCGTAATGGTATGCGTAAATGCCGGTAAAACAAATTCCTGTCAAAATAAGGCTTGCCAGAAATATGAGGAACAGCCTTTTCTCCCCTGCCTTTTCCAAAAAAGCGCAAATATTTTTTGCATACAAACAGCAGAGGGCAAAAACCAAAACAACAAGGGCGGCAAAAGGAAGGGAAGCGTTAGCCGCTGCATGGGACGCAAAAAATTTTTGCACTGGGGGAAGCAGCAGATACACACAGATGCCTATTCCTGCAAGCGTCAGGATAATGGCCGTTTTTTTGGTTTTTGGGGAGCGAAGAATTGTTTCCAGCACAGTTTCGGGTGATTCCATTATTGTTTTTAGTATACCATGATTTAGGCAATAAATAACAGCCATGCGCCTTTAGTGCCAGGCACCGTTTTCTGCAACGGGCTTTATAATCAAGTGTTACCAATTGGTCCAATAAAACCGTTCCTTTGGTCTTAAGATTTTCAGGTAAATCACAATATAACGGAAGTCTGCGCTGTGTTGTTGATATAGGGGCTGCAATGACAACATTGGTATATTGAGAAACAATATTATTACTCAAAACAATTACCGGACGAAATCCCTGTTGTTCATGCCCTTTGCGCGGGTCAAGATCAAGTTTTATTATGTCGCCTTGCTGGGGAACGCTGTTTACCATTGTTCATTACCGACAGCTCTGCCAAAATCGACAATCGGTTCACGTATTCCATCGTCTATATAATTTCTGAAAAGATATGCCAATGAACCATCATCAACAGGTTTTATAGACGCAGGAATATCCGGAAAATTAACTATAACTTCACATTCTTTGATAGGGGGNCTGCTGTCTAAAATAACCATTGCCCCATTATATCTGCCTTTAACTGCAAGCATAAAATCTCCTNCTTATAATATACCGCTTTTCAGACCTTTTTGAAAGCCCATTTCCAAAAAACCTATGTCAACGACCAGCAGAAATGAGCCCTATTTCCGTTCAGCAGAAATGCTACCTTCCTGTCAACAGAAATAAGCCTCTAAATTCTATACTTATTATAGCATAAACCATCTAATTCATTATTTTGTGGGAAATATCTGTACTAAGGTACTGTAAGAAAATAACATGTTATACTTTTGGGGAAATGCAATAATTCCAATCTCCATGAAAAGTATCTCTTGTTATATTGAGTTTCGCTAATTCTCCATCAGTGACTTTGGTCACCAATTCGTAATGGTTGTTGTCTTTTACACAAACTATTTTTAACCCTTTGGATGAGTCCCTTCCGAAAAGTCTAATTCGCGTTATTTTCTTTAATAGCAGTATTCGTAAGTCCTTGCTACATAAGGATTTACAAAATTGCCCATTAAGCATTTTGAGTAAAAAAAGGCTTTTCGGAGGGGACTCATCCAAAGATTCTAAAATGTCTTGTTCCTGTATTTTACCATTTTGGGGCGATAAAATAATATTTTTTCCATCAGTGCTTAATTGAAAAGTAGTTTCATTTGTTATATTCAATAGTTCCATTATAGGTTTGTCTATTACAAGAGCAGCACTATTCACAAATTTCTCAAATTTTTAGAAAAAAATACCGAACAACAACTTTGCGTCCCTGGAGTTTGTAGGAAAACTATTTTAAAGAAGAAGCTCACGCAGAGACGCAGAGACGCAGAGCAGTGCTATGAAATTACATCGTTTTTCTAAGGAAATTCAGACAAATTTCATAAAATTTTAAAGGAAATTCGGATTTTTCTGTTATATTCATACCATTTCTTCTTCTCTGCGTCTCTGCGATCTCTGCGTTTCTGCGTGAAATAATACCAGAAAGGGGTTTCCTACAGACTCTCGTGCCTCCGCGTGAGAACTTTTCTTACAAACTCTTGCGCCTCTGCGTGATGATTTTCTATTATTTTTTCTTAGCTTATTTTTTCTTAGCTTGTTGACATTATCTTTAATCCGTGAAAATCCGTGGAAATCCGTGGCTAATGTTACAAAGTCCGCTCGCCTGCCGCTATATGTTTTCAAAACAAAAACTGTAACACATGAAACAATATGTTTGACAAAAAATTAAAGCAATGGTATTATTATTCTTTTTAACTGCCCCAAAACTTTAGTTTTTGGGGACAAGTTCAAATAATTTTTTTCAAGGAGTTTGTTATGAAAACAAAAAAAACACGAAAATCCATGCCCTCAAGTTGCGCGACATGCACCGTTCTATGCCTGGCCATTTTTGGCACAGTCATTATTGGCTGTAACATGTCCGGCAACATGCCTGCCAAGCCGCATAAACCTACAGAGGCAGTGTTCGGCACTATCAGCGGGAAGGTTGCCTTTGCCGGCAGCGCAAACCTGGCCGGCATTGCCGTGACGCTGGAAAAAACCGAGGGCCTGCTTTCGCCGTCCGTGATTTCAGCGGCGCAGGACCTTGCAAGCGGCATTGATCCGTCCGCCCGCAGCATTAGCCGCAGCGCAGTTGCTTCCAAGACTACGGTTACAGACGAGGAGGGCTTTTACAGCTTTTCAAATGTTGAACCGGGGACTTACACTATCTACGCCTCATCGCCGTATTCCGGCGAAAAGGCAGTTGTGGCAAACATTACCCTTGAGCCGGGCGCAGCGCTTATTGTGCCGGCCATGAGTTTGCTGGAACCGGGCGGCATAGAAGGCCGCATTATCCTGGATGGCCAATTAACCGGCAATTTCGGTTTTCTGGTCTGCGCCGAAGGCACTTCCTACATGGCGGTAACCAACAACGAAGGCTATTTTACCATCAGCGATATTCCGGCAGATGAATATAAGCTCATAATAATTCGGGGAAATTATATTGAGTACTGGCCGGGGGATCCTTTGCTAGTGGAGGAAGGGTTAAACAGTTTATGCGATCCCTTCATTTTTGAACTAAGCACAGATGATCTTAACGCAAACCCGGTAAAAAGGGCCATTGACAGGGCAATAGCCGCTGCAAAACTGTTAAACGACGGAGACACGGCGGGAAATGCCCTGGAACTAAGCCTTGCCGGAACCGGCCTGGATTTATCGGACGATGGCAACATAAAATATCTGTTTAATGCCATTGAAGATTATTATGTAAACCTTGACTTAAGCGGCGTAACGGGGGAAATTTTTTATTATTACCCCTTAACCAGCACAATTGACAAATCAAAAATTCTTTCGGTAACGCTGGATGCGGCGGTGAAGGAAATAGGCGACGGCCAGTTAAACATGATGCCGTCCGGCGCTTTTACCGGGTTTACCGGTTTGGAAAGCATTAACGCTGCCAATGTTGCCAAGATAGGCAGTTACGCCTTCGCATCTTGCGCCAGCCTGAGCAGCGTGAATATTCCCAAAGCAGCCAGCATTGGCAGTTATGCCTTTTATTCCTGCAACAGCATTCTAAGCGTGGAAAATAACGATTTCCCCCTGGCCAAAAACATTGGCAGTTATACGTTTTATTCCTGCGCCAGCCTGGAAAGCGTTTCCTTCCCTGCCGCTGCCGGCATTGGGGACGGCGCCTTCCATTCCTGCGCCAGCCTTGCCGATGTAACCATTCCCGCCGCTACTGTCATTGGCGATTCTGCTTTTTGTAACTGCGCCAGCCTGGCAAGCGTTGAATTTCTTGCGGCAGAAAGCATAGGCGATTATGCCTTTATGTCCTGTTACAGCCTAAGCAGCGTAAGCCTTCCCCTTGCAGAAAACGCAGGCGTATATGCCTTCGCATACTGCAGCAGCCTGGCCAGTATTAAGCTTCCGCTGGCAAACTCGGTCAGCCAGTCTTTATTCGAAGGCTGTACAAACCTGGAGAGCATTGATTTACCGGCAGCAGAGGCCTTATCATGGGCAGCATTCGATCTCTGCGGCAGCCTGAGCAGCCTGAAACTGCCTAAAGTTACTGACCCTTACGCAATATTTTCACTGCCCATGGAACAGCTTAAGCACGTGGCTTTGGGAATTCCCGAAATTGAATCTTATTCCTTATACAATTGCGCCCTTCTGGAAAGCGCTGAATTCCCGGAGGCGTTCAGCGTTGCCGGCGGCGCTTTCTCCGGCTGCACAAACCTTGTCAGCCTGAAAATGCCTAAGGTTACCAGTTCCGTGAATATTCCCCTAAGCCAGCTTGAGCATTTAACTTTGGGGCATGATAATACTGTCCTTGGAGAATTTAATGGTCTTAGCAAGCTGAAAAGCGTGTCGTTCCCTGAGGCAATTTATATCGGTACAGGATCTTTCGCATATTGCCCCAATCTGAAGGACATATCCTTCCCAAAAGTTATCTATACCGGTGATGCTTCCTTCGCTGGTTGTACCGGCTTGGTGAATGTTAAGTTCCCTTCGGCAACAAATATTGGCTATAATTCCTTCGCTGACTGTATCAATTTGAGCAGTGCTGAATTTCCTATTGCAATTAATATAAATAGCGGTGCTTTTTTTAATTGTAAAAACCTAGCCAACATTGTGGCAAACAAGGCAATTTCTATTAGCGGCCAGGCATTCTATAATTGTACCAGCTTGATCAGTATAAAATTTCCTGAAACAACCAGTATTGGCAATAATGCTTTTTCCGGTTGTACCAGTCTGAAAAGCGTGACATTGCCCAGAGTAACCAGTTCTGTCAATTTACCTCTAAGCCAGCTTGAACATTTAACTTTGGGGTTAACCAGCATTGGTGATAATGAATTTAATGGGTTTAATAACCTGAAAAGCGTGTCATTCCCTGCGGCATTAGAAATTGGCGAGTGGGCCTTTTATGAATGTAAAAATCTTGAAAGCATTGAGTTCCCATTGACAGAAGAAATTGGCCTCTGTGCTTTTTATATGTGTGAAAGCCTAAAAAACGCTTTTTTTACTGAGGCAACATACATCGAAGAAAGGGCATTTTCTGGCTGTATCAGCATGGAAAATGTATATTTCCCTAAAGTAACATACCTTGGCAAATATGCCTTTTCATCTAATTTAATTCTAACAAGTGTTGCATTTCCAAAGGTTACCGTAATTGATCATTTTGCCTTTTTAACTTGTGTGAAACTGGAAAGTGCATGGTTTCCTGAAGCAAAAAGTATTATTAGTTCTTCTTTTACTGCTTGTGAAAAATTGAGCAGCATTTACTTTCCTGAAGTTACAAGCATTGGTCCAAATATCTTTACATCCTGTACCAGCCTTACCAGTGTTGCTTTTCCTAAGGTGCTGAGTATTGAAAGTGGTGCTTTCTCAGGCTGTACAAATCTAGAAAGTGTAGACATCCATTTGGTATCAAGTATTGGTAATTATGCATTTTCGAGCTGCGCTGCCTTATTAAACATAAACTTGGGCGTTACGCCTCCTTTACTTGGAGTAGAAGTATTTAAAGGAAATATACCCAATAACTTTACTATCTGGCGGCCTAATGCAAGCG
>WRNF01000107.1 GCA_009776715.1 Treponema sp.
TTAGGAGATAAGATTGTTTACGGGCTTTTTAAAAAGGGCTTAAACTTTTTGCCTTCGATCCGCAGGTTCGCGAACCCTGGGTTCACTGTGCTTCCGTTTTCCATTCATGCAGAAAACGCAGGGCGTATTGTTGAATGCCGCCGAAATATTTGTTTATAAAAGCCGCCAGATCTGTGCCGACATAGCGNTAATGCCAGCTTTCCCAGCGGTAACCAGTAACCGCTTCATAGCCGTCGGGGAAAGATAGCGACCAGCCGAAACGGAAGGCATTCTCTGTTAGCCAGCCGCTTGCTGCGGTTTTTGCGAACGAATCGTCAATGGGGCTAAAATCCAACACAAGGCCGGTTTGGTGCTGGCTAAAACCAGGCCGCGCCGATTCCCTGTCTGCGGCTTCCTGGCCCAATTCACGGACATTTCTGTTGTACACTTCTACTTGATAATCGTAAGAACGGTACGCCGAAGCTGCAACCAGCGTAACGCCGTCTGCCCTGGCAGCAACAGCCATTTCTTTCAATGCAGCGGCTGCTTCCTTACGAAGCATAAGGCCTTCCCTGCTGACAAAATAAACACTGCTGTCAAGAGCAACAAGATCGGCAGGGGCATAATCCGGCGGAAGAGAATTCTGTTTGTCTACCAGTTCCCGCAAACGGTAATCTAAATCAAGGCAATTGTGCAGCTCTTTATAAAAATCTGGGCTGCCGTCAGAAATTTCCATCAGCTTTTTGCATAAATCTTGCGGCAATTCAGCATCCAGCATTGCTTTGTTAAGCATAACGGAGAAAACAAAAAGCTCTTCATCAATTGCACCAGGACTTTCCGAATCATCGGCGTTGGCAGTATACATGGTAACTCCACCTGTTTCATTTTTTTTATTAAAACAGGAAAAAACAGGCAATATTAAAAAAAACCCGCATATTAAGAAAAAACGCATAATTTAATATACCATATTTTATGAATTTATGCCAATAATTTAAAAATTTTATTGATTTATTATTAAAAAATGCCGATGAATATATAGGTATGTCCTCAAAAGAATTTTTTGATATTATTATAAAAGTATTATTCTCGCCGCAGGTGTTTTCTACAGCATTGGTTATTATTTTTTTTATTATTCTGGTAAATTATGTAGCCCGCGCCAGGCGCCGGCCGCGCAGGGCATCATCGCTTAAATATAAAAAGAAGAAAGCTATATCCAATGCAAAAAAATTACCGTCTAACGAAGTACCCGAAGGCCAAAACACGAACGATTCACTTGGCCTTGAAGAACGCTATTGAGAAAGGAAGGTGTCCTAAGAAGTTCCTAACTTTTNGGACACACCCAAATTTAAAATAANAAAGTTTTTTTTACTTTTCAGTAAGATTTATTACCCCATCCCATCTTTGGTCAGGCGGATTTGTCATATATTTAATGCAGCGTTGTAAAAAAAGATCGGTTACTTTGTCGTTTGGTTTTTCCTGCAAGAAATTACTGAATAAATCAACAGCCTCTGCAAAACGCTTTTCCCTGTAACATGTTATCGCATTATTCCACATACTAATCATACTGATTTCTTTCTGGTCAACATGATCTTTTATGCCCGTCAAGCTCATACAGCGAAACAGGCGTATGTATTCCTACCACCCTTACACGATCAAGCGGACGGTATATAAATTCATCTCCTGCCTGNTTTTGGGTATATTCGCTTAATAAAATNTTTGTTAGATAATGTTTGTTTACGCCTTCCAGCCGTGCAGCCAAATTAACAGAATTTCCCATAACGGTGTAATCCATTTTAGAGTCTGCCCCCATATTTCCTACCACCATTTCTCCGGTATTAATGCCAATTCTTGAAATAAGCGGCGATGGGCTTAACCCGTCTTTAAGCAACTGAGTGTTCAGTTCTATTTCCGCTTTTTTCATGGCCAGCGCGCTTCGGCATGCCAATGCCGCATGATCGGGCCTATGAATGGGAGCGCCAAAAAACGCAATAATTGCATCGCCTTCATATTTATCAATGGTTCCCTGGTTCTCCATGATAATATTGCTCATTACTGTAAGATATCTATTAAGCATTCGCACCAGGTATGTAGGATCAAGGTTTTCAGAAATTGTCGAAAAACTGGCAATATCGGTAAAGATTACGGTCATTTCTCTTTTTTCACCGCCCAGATTGAGCTTTGAAGGATCGGCTATAAGTTCTGCAACAACACCTGGAGAAAGGTATGTAGAAAAGGCCTGCCTAATAAATTTTTTCTCTCTTTCCGATGTAACAAAAGCAAAAACTTCACGGACAATTACTGCTGCTGCCATGGCAATGACAGCGGAAAGAGGCGCTAAATAAATGCTGAAAATGATAAAAAGCAAAAGAGGCAGCAAAAAGGCAATCCCAACACCCACAAAACCTAAAATCGATCTAAGCATAGGGGTAAACCCGCATAAGCCAATTAGTACCAGCGGTACAAACAGTAGGGTAAATAAAATATGGTAATACAACGGGAGCGGCGTAATAAATGACTTCGTTAATATTGTATCCAGCACTACTGCGTGGGTTCCTACATTTATATACTTTGGATGAAAGGGGTTTACGGCAATATCTGTTGTGCCGGTATCAGTGCGCCCAAAAATGCAAATTTTGTCATTTAACCTGTCATTTAATGATTTGTTGAGTTTAATAAAAGCATCTACTTCAATAAATAAATACTCCATCAGCGAGTTGCAATATTTGGTTTCTTCCAATATTTCATCGGCAAGTTCAGGATCGTCTTTTGCATATAAATCAATTATTCTTTCAGATTCGGTTTCAATNTATTTTTCCAATAAATTGTAATTTATAAATTCTAAAATTTCTACAAAACATTGATTGCGCAAATAAAGATATTCCTTAAAATCGTCGTCCGAACAATTTTCCAGCGCCCTTTGTTTCGCTTCACGCTGTAAAACAATATATTCCTGCAAAGCGGCTGCGTTTTCCGTAATGAGGGGGAATATGGCATCATTGGAATATTCAAGAAGTGAAATGTAACTGCTAATATTTCTTTCATATTCTTCGAGTATTGAAAATTCAACAAGCGAAATATGTTTAAAACTATCATAATAATCTTCTGCCGGCCAATTAAGCAGCATAGCGCCGGTTTCATCAAGGGGAATAATTGTTTTTTCGCCTTGTCTGTCAATAATAAAACGACGGGGCTGAATGGTAATATCCGGCCTTCCCCATGAATTCATAAGGGGGGAAAAAGCCAGTTGCAAATACCAGTACCCTTTTACCTCTTGTGTCAGGAAAATGCGCCGCCTGACGCCATCGGTATCAGGGCTAATATTGGTAAAACCCGAGCCTTTAACCGCCCTTGAAAACTGCGGTAATGCCGGCAAGATATCAACAATATCCGTTTTTGTTATACCGCCGGCATTATTAACCGGATAAGAAAAAAGCCTTTCCGCAAGATACCGCCTTTCCGCCTGTTCCCCATCCAGCGGTTCTTCCTGAAGGTTCAAAGTTCCCCATGTTTTGCCGAAAAGGGCGGCGGCCTGGGACAGAAGAGTATCGTCATCGCTGGTAATGCTCATGGTTTTTTCCAGAAGGGCGTCTTTTTCGGAAGAGATAACATCA
Organism: Treponema sp.; assembly: GCA_009776715.1. Next base: position 3,591 of record WRNF01000107.1, read on the forward strand.
ACTACATCGTTAATATACGCTGCAGCCATTTCCGGAGGCACACGCCCCGAACCGACGGCATTAAGCACCTGCACTACCGTTCTGCTGATTTCATTAAAATGCCTGTTATAGTCATTCGCAAGGCCTTCTGCTAAATATGCTTCATCAACTTTGGTGGGGCTTTTATCAATGTACTCAATATCAAAGATTGCCAGTTGCGCGTCATGTTCCTTTAGCCTAAGGAGGGCTTCGGCTATAACGGAACGCGGCCAGGGAAAAACCCCAACTTTGGCGATTGCGGCATCATCAATGTCTAAAAAAACGACATTATCAATATGTTTACGGGGCGGCACAATGCCCGGCATAATGCTGGACAAACCTTTATTAATGCCGGAATTGAGGCGCAGAAAAAGATCGTAAACCTTATCATCGCCTATTCTTAAAGCAGGGATCAACAACAGCAGCGAAAAGAGCAACGCTGAAGCAAAGGCGATGATTATTGATAATTTACGCAGAGACAAAGATTATTACCAGTCCATTGTTATGTCCACCGTGCCTGTAGAGGAGGCAGACGGTATTTTTTGTTTTTCCTTACCGGAACCGGTTCTGTCTAAATCGCTCACTCTTGGACGTATAATCTCTGTTACTGTTTCAAAAGGCAAGGCCAGGCGTTGATTTTTTCCCTTATCAACATAACTTCGCTGGTTCTTGTTTACATACACCTTCTGCCCATTTTGGTTTGCAAGCGCTACCTTTCCTTCGTAGACAGAAAGCTGCCGTCCATTATAAGAAAAAGAGGTTCCTCTGACAGAAGCGGTGGTGGTCGGCGAACGCACGACAAATTCGGCCTTTGCGCCGGAGGGGGGCGTTACGTCAGCTTTTACCCTTCCGGAACGCAGGTAAACAGAAGACGTCTCTGTGTTTCCCTGCTGAACAAGTTCTTCCAAAGTTAACACAGTCAAAGGGCTTAAGGTTATCTTTGAGCCTCCCACAAAAATTTCAGCGGAGCTTTTAACGCCGGTTGAAACGAGCATGTTTTTATTGATTATTCCGTCAACAAAAGCAGGCTGCCAAATCTGAGAATCTTTTGTTTTTACTTCAACCGTACCGGTAATCCGCACAAAACGGGCTTCTTGAGCCGAAAGGCTCAAGCCAATGAACATTATTAATATAAACATTAATAATGTTTTTTTCATAAAAAATTTCTTTTTCATAAACAACTCCTAAAATATTTTCAAATTAAAATGAAATACCGGCTGTTAATTCAAGACGGTATTTAATTTGCGCATTATCACTAAAAGCTTTTCCTAATTGGGGAAAAAACACCCCTCCGCCGGCAGTGAAAAAAAGATCGGACAACGGCGCCCAGGAAAGCTCTAAAAACAATTCCCCGCCCAACAGCGGAGAGTCTGAATTAGAATCTATATCTGTAGGTTTAAAAGATTCTGTATCTGTTCTGAACAGGTAAGCGGCAAAAAAATCCATGAATAAGGTTTTGTGCAAACGGGCGGCATAATCGGCCTGCACCAGGGCAATTCCGCTAAGGTTTGGACGTAAAACCCTGCCCTGCGACACTCCGCTTATTGGAGCATAGGCTGCCATTTTATCATTCCACCTGCCTGTAGAAAAACGCCCGCCAAGCGACAGCAGTCCGGGCAGCTTGCCGTTAAACAACATGTATAAATCGAGCGACGCAGCAACGGCAAGGCGCAGGTCAGTGTCATCCTTTGTTTCTTTTTCTTCCAATAATTCCAATATTCCGCCAAAGTCCAGATTAAATATTCCGCCTAACGGCGTAAACAATTTTGCAACAAGATACTGCGAATGGGTCCTGGCATCATTAAAATCATTCAAATCAACTTGATTAATCCCGCTTAGCCAAAAATTTGCCTGTGAATCAAATATGCTGGTTTTTTCCCAGTTAATGCCGGCAACAATGCGGCGCGATGCAAAATATTTGTAATATCCATCAGTTTCATTGTAATTATCTATATCCTTCGACCTTGGTGTAAAAGTAATTAATGCTGTTTTTTTATACAAAAGGCCGGTATACAGAATGCCTGCGCTCAGTTGGCCGCCGCCGATATTGGCATCGATGGAAATGCCGTCAAAAAGGCCGGTCATTGCCAAACCAAGGCCGTCATTAAAATTTTGCCGGCCAAAAACCAGCCCAAAATTAGGAGTGGGCCTAAGGCTTAATTCAAAACGGTAGATTTCGACAAGCGCTTTCCATTCGTTGTCATCGTATTCTGCGCCTATGCCGGCAGATAAAAACGTCTCTGCTTTTTCTCCCAAGGGAGCGGAAAACCAGGGTATTCCAACCGGTGAATAAAAATAATAGTCATCATCGGCCATTATAAACTGCTGGTTAAGTATAAAACCAAAATCCTGCGCAGTAACACAAGGCGCTGCCAATGCAAGAATAAACAGCGCTATGGAAAATCGTGTAATTTTTGTTTTCACCACTCGCCCCCTGCGCTGTCAATTATATCTTCTAGCAATTGTAAAAACATTTCGCCGGAAATTTTTTGGTTAGAATATGCCTGGCTGGAAATAAAGCCCAAATACTTTAATTCACGGTACGCATAGCGGGCATTATGNGTAAAGGAGTACATCATTCCTCCTTTAAGATTAAAAGCTTTCATTAATAGGAATGCCGCATATTTGTAGTTTATNGGCTTTGTGTTTTCTGCCTTTTCAGGGAGCCAGCCTTCCCCATCGGCGTAAGCATAAGCATCTTTAGCCCCTTTTGGAGCTTCATCCAAAGCTGCCGCAAGAGTAAAATAAGCCGCTTGTTCATAGCTTAGTTCTTTTTCATTCAGCAAAGATTCAATTTCAGAAGGACTTTGACCATAAACCGGAGCTAACATTAATAAAAAAAAGAGAATTAACAAAAACCCTTTACCGCATCGTTTTTTTTGCAAGGATTTGCCTCCTACAAAGCATCTTTAAAACACCCTTAAAAACCCATCTGTGATTTTCTTAAGTTTTCATATTTATTATATCACGGTTTTTTGTATTTGTCAATGTTTTACGGTTGTTTTTT
>WRNF01000108.1 GCA_009776715.1 Treponema sp.
TTTGTCGTAGCCCATATCGGCCAAGGCATTAATAAGATCGCCGTACTGCGAAACCGAAACTGCTGCGGCGGGCGCCGAAACCAGTTTCCCCTTTAACGCCAGCAGCATTTTCTGCGCAGTCTTTTTTCCCAGTCCCGGAACCGCTTCCAGGCGGGCAAGATCCCCCGATTCCAAAGCCTGCTCAAGCGCTTCCTGCCCAATTCCGCCCATTATTTTAAGCGCGTTTTTTGGGCCTATGCCTTCCACTTTAAGCAATTCCAAAAAGGTATTCCGCCTTGTCTCGTCCGAAAATCCGAAGAGGCGCATAAGGTCTTCTCGGTGGTACAGCCATGTATACACCCTGCATTGTTCTCCAAGTCCCGGCAATGCGTCTATGTCGCTGGCAGGCATGGCAATTTCCCATTCCACCCCGCCGGTGCGGACAAAAGCGGCTTCAATTTTCTTTGCGCTTACTTCGCCTTGAATGCTGTTAAACATACTCCCTCTGTTATTGAATGATAGCGCTAAGAGCGGCGCTGTTGGCGGCGCAAATAGCGGCGCCTAAAGCATCGGCTGCATGATCGGGCCTGGGCAATTCCGGCAAACCTAAAATTATTTGCACCATTTTTTGCACCTGCGTTTTATCCGCATTTGCAAGGCCGGTTACCCCCTGCTTGATTGCATTGGGCCTTAGCTCATGCACAGGCAGCCCCCGCCCGCAAAGCGTTGCAAAAATTACCCCGCGCGCCTCGGCGACAGGAATAGCGCTGGAAACATTCCTGCCGAAGTACAGTATCTCGACAGCAGATTCTTCAGGCTGATACCTGTCCAAAATTGATCGCAGGGCTTCCATGATAAAAAACAAACGTTGTGCCTGCAGAGAGCCTGCCTGCGTCTCAATGCTGCCGTGATCGACATATTTAATTTTCCCGTCGGTACAGTCAACCACTCCCCAGCCTGTTGATGCCAGGCCAGGATCAATGCCGATAATCCGGCGCTTTTTTTTTAACCCTATGCTGCCCATGTTTCTTTATTTTTTACCTGCCCGCTCCACCCCGCCTGCAAACCGCCTTTTTGGTAACTTTTGAAGCTATAGTTAAAAGGCCACGGATTAGCACGGATTTCCACGGATTTACACTGAGAAATCAGAATTAAAAATCCGTGAAAATCCGTATAATCCGTGAAAATCCGTGGCTAGTGCGTATATGCCTTAGCGAGATGCCAAATGAAGTTACAGGCACGCACACGCTCCTATTCTCCTTCAAAGCCATCGGGAATATTGATGTTGGTGTAGACATTTTGCACATCGTCATTTTCTTCAAGTTTATCAACCAGTTTTAAAACTTTTACGATGCTTTCATTTTCCAGCGTAACTTCCGCGTCGGCCACCATGCTGATCTCGGCACTCATGGTTTCAAATTCTTTTGCCTGAAGTGCATTCATAACCGGTTCAAAATCTTCCGGTGCAGTGGTCACCTCAATGACGCCGCTGGAAGCAGAGACATCTTCGGCACCGCCTTCAAGAGCCGCTTCCATTACCTGATCCTCGGTGTACTTTTCGCCGTCAAGCGTAATGACTCCCTGCCGCTTAAAAAGGCGGGAGACCGATCCGGATGTCGCAAGCTGCCCGCCTGCCCTGGTAAGAATATTGCGGATATCCGCCGCCGCCCGGTTTTTATTGTCGGTAAGCACTTCAATAAAAACTGCCACTCCGCCGGGAGCGTATGCCTCGTAAATCAGTTCCTCGTAGCTAACGCCTTCGAGTTCGCCTGTTCCTTTTTTAATGGCCCTGTCGATATTATCCTTGGGCATGTTTGCGCCTCTTGCTTTGAGGATGGCAGTCCGCAGCCGCGGATTGCTGTCCTGGCTTCCTCCGCCCATGCGCGCTGCAATGGATATTTCTTTGATTAACTTTGTAAAAACCTGCCCGCGTTTTGCATCTGCGGCGCCTTTTGCGTGTTTGATAGTCGCCCATTTACTGTGGCCTGACATGATTGCTCCTTAAAATCTAGAGTTTTTAGAGGAAATTGTTCGGGAACTATAGTTTCTGAACAACTCTAACATCACCAATTGTACCAATACAAAAAAAAAATGTAAAGAGCGGCTGTGAAAATATCAGCAATCCTCCATATTAACTTTTTTTCATATTTTTACTGCCTGCCTGCCGCATGTCGGGCAGGTGCAGGCAGGCGGTTAATTTTAAATAGAGAATTGCTTCAGTTAAATATTTTTCTGCTTTGCAGTAAATTTGCAAGGGCAGCTTACCTGATTTTATTAATTTCATTCCGTAAGGTACGTTCATTGATAGAACCTATCCGCACATTTATTATATAACCCCTTGTATCTATGAACAATGTCGTTGGAATCGATCGTATGTTATACACATAAGCCCCTTCCTGATTGACATCAAAAAAAACTGGAAAGGAAAAACCATTGGTTTTAATAAAACTCAATCCTGTTTTTAAGGTTTCGCTGACATTGTCTGTCAAATCAACCATCATAAACTGCACACTGCTGCCTAATTCCCGGTAGACAGTATCAAATTCCGGCATCTCATCCCGGCAGGGAGGACACCAGCTTGCCCAAAAATTTAAGACAATGGGTTTCCCCAGCGCAATAAAGTCATGCAGCGATACTGTGTTTCCGTTTATGTCTGTCATAGAAAAATCCGCAGCTTTTTTTCCGTTGCTGTAATCCTTTTGCTCTTGAGTATTTTCGTATTCAGAATCTGTGCCTTTTACTGCAATTCTTTCATAATCTTCTTCTGAATCCGAACTGACGCTGAGTACTGCAAAAACAGTTATTGCAATAACAATTACCGATGCATACACCAGTATTAATAACCCAAGTTTTAATTTTTTAGTCATTATATGCTCCTTAAAGTGTTAAAGAAAACAAAATCCGGTTAAATTGTCCCGAGGCTATTAGTATGCCGATAATTATTAGGATAATTCCGGAAACCATATTAATTATTTTATAATTCCGCTTTATAACTGCAAATGCATCCTTAAGCCTGTCCAGCAATATAGCGCATAACACAAACGGGACTCCAAGCCCAAGCGAATACACACACAGCATCATCATGCCATGTAAATAATTTGTTTGCTGATTGATGACCATTGATAAAGCTGTGCCCAGAAAAGCTCCGATACAGGGTGTCCAGGTTATTGAAAATACAATTCCAAATAAAACTGACGAAAAAAAATGTAAATCCTTTACATTGGCATTTCTCCCGCCGCTAAGGCTTAAAGTCCTCTTAAATAACATTATATTAATAATGCCGGTAAAATTCAATCCTAATATTATAATAATAATCCCTGTAATAATATTAACGATTATGGCATAATTTATAAGCCATCCGCTTATTACTGCGGCAAAGGCGCCAAGCATGGCAAAGACCAATGTAAAACCCAGCACAAAGCCAAGCGCGTTTATTATGGTTTTTCGTTTGCCCGGTTTCCCTGCCGCAAAGTAAGTAATATACGGCGGAAGCAAGGGAAGCACACACGGCGAAATAAATGTAATAATCCCCTCCAGAAACAGCAACAGATAAAACCGCATATTCGCGCTTTTGGGCAGTGGATAGTAAGGAAAAATCTTATTATCTACTGCCCGCTATTCACTCCTTACCAGGATAATTCTCCGTCCTCTACATAAAAAGCAACCGGATCGGAATAAACTGATTCGCTCTGAGCGTCTTCTACTTCAAATAAATAGAAATATTTGCCGTCTGGCAGCAATGAATCAGCAACAACCGGATTTGCCCCAATGGTAAAGGTTTCTACAGGATACAGCGTAGGGTCTTCATCCTCATTTTCCATGTCAACAAAAATATAAAATAATGTGGTTATTTCGTCTCCTTCCTGCAATTTGCGGACATACCTGCCGCTCATCCCGCTGCTCTCTACGCCTTTACGGGCGCCCAATATTTTATATTCCTCTGTTTCATACAAATACGTAACNTGGAGATGGTATTCCTCGCCGTTCAGAAGAATGGGAATATGGTACATATTGTAGTCATCTCCGTCATAATCAAGGTTTAAATTAACTAAATGGCCGTCCAATCTTGTCCATTCGCCGTGAAAATTATCGGCAAATATTCCGTTTTCCCAATCAGCATCAAGATTATTGTCCCGGCCCAACAGAATTAAAAGATCTTCCTCTTCATCGTGCAGCATAATCCAGTTGTAAACGCCGGAAATTAAATCAGCCGTTTCCGGCCCCAGTTCCATAACCGCATACCCGTCTTCGTTAATTTCCAGTGCAATTGAATCCAGCCCTAAAGCGCTGATAGACGGAACAGCCGGGGCATTATCAAGCTGGCTTTCGCTGAGCGTAGAAGAGGACAGAGACCGCCTGTTATCTTCTGTAAGATTTCCCTGAAGGACATAATCATAATAAGCCGCAAAATTCCAGCTTGTCCCAATGCTGGAAAAAACCGAAAGGCTGTGCTGGCTGTTGTCCAGAGGATAATAGCAGGAAAGTCCGGTGGCTTCATTGCGGTAGGGGCCGGCTATACTGTACACAACGCAATTGTCAAGCGCTTCAAGGACGGTTTGCGCCGATTCCAGCTCCATTATCCTATAGCTTTCCCTTGCAATATGCCCTAAATCTACCATGTTGGTAAAACCCTCGGACCTGCTGTTCCCGCCGTAATTTTCTGCATTTTTTGCCAAGCGGTTAAATTTGCCAAAAAAACCTGAAAAATCAAGGGAACTTGAAAGGAGTTCATACCCAAAATCATCGTAGGCCTCGAAAAGTTCATCGGTTTTTGAAAGATCAATGACAGACAGTGTAATATTATCGCCTAAATCCTTCCAATCGCAAAAAGACTGATAAGAATCGCAGATACTCTTACCCAGGGCAGCGCCGGTAATGCCGGTATTTCTTGCTAAAGAGCCTGCAAAACCGGAATAATCCCAGCCAACCCCCGGTTCGGTTTCTTCAGATGCAACCAAATACAGCGCATAATCCGATAAAGTATAAGCGGTATCTATTGTTGCCATTAAACATGCGTCAAACCCGATAAGCTCGAAAATTGGTTCGTCATAATCTTCCTGGTAATATTCCAGAACAGATGCAATATCATTTAATGATAAAATTTCATTGAAAACTTCATCTTTGCATATACCGCCTATGCTTCCCCCTCCGTGGTTCCAAAACAGCAAAACCTTTTTGTCTGCGGGATAGTTTTCAAGGCAAAATTCGACAAATTCATCTAATGTGTCAATATCACCCATGCTGGCATTATCCAACGATTCAATTTGATGAAAGCCGTAACTGTCATATGTGTAACGTTCAATTGCATTGCTGTCAATGCCGTAAGAATGCCATTGTTCAGAGCCTCCGGTCTGTATTACAAAAGTAACATTTTCCGGAAGCGTAACACTTAACAGTTCGGTTAAATCTTCCGATGCAGCCTGGTATTTAGTTTCCAAATCGCTGCCGCATAAATACCAATAAACAGCCCATGTTTGATCAGCGTTTGAAACACTGTCTTCGTCCTTGCTGCAACTGNTGAAACAAACTGAAAAAACACACAGTATTGCAATAATCGCGCATAAAAATTTAATTTTCATTTNATTCTCCTCCGATTGTAAATAACTTATGTAAATTATAGCATATATTTATTTTTATGCAAGCTATTATTAGCCGCTATTAATAGTCGTTATTATTAGCTTCTATTATTAACAGATGTTATTTAAGCGGAGGCGAATTAATGACCATTATTGCCCGATTAATTTGATCATGCTTTTCAAGGCTTCAGCCTCTTTGTCAAACATGGAAATGAATGCAGGGACATCTTTGGCTTTCATTGTTACAAATCCGGAATTCCTGCCGCCTTCAAACACAGTGCCTCCTGATTTATCAAATATTGCCATATGAAAATAAAGGCCGTTTTGCCCGTTAATTCCAAATATGTTAACTTTAATTGTTCCCATTTGCCCGGCAAGGGCAATAACATATTCTGCCTCATGCTTTGCGCATATTTCTGATATTGTTGTGCGTGTTTGCTCATCCGGTTTATGAAAAAAATTAATATTGAATTTATCGTCTTCTAAAGGATAAGAATCAAATGCAAATTCTGTATTGTACAATCCAGCATAGTATTCTGCCAATTGCTCCTTCAACAATACTGCTCTTTGTTTTTCCTGAACATAATATTCTTCAATTACCGTTTCTAAGGCTGCATTATATATTCCTGCATCAAGTAAAGGCAAGACTGCTTTTTGCCATTTGTCCATAGTTATGTCCAAAAACACTGTTTTTTTTGCCAGTGATTCAATGGACAGAGAGGGATACTTATTTATTGAATTTTGCTGTGATTTGCATGTAAACAGAAAGTAAACAAGCATTAGTCCTGTACATAAAATTAAAAATTGTTTTAACTTCATTTGTAATCTCCTAAAAAATAAATTAAATCCTTTGTTAAGACAAAGATAATAAATTATTTAAAAAATTCATTAAAATAATTCAATAAAAAAAAATTCTCAGCTTCCGCTCCCGCAGCGAACCAACTCTTTGGTAACTTTTGAAGCTGTAGTTAAAAGGCCACGGATTAGCACGGATTTCCACAGATTTACACGGAGGAATATAGATTTCTAGGACTGAAACCA
>WRNF01000109.1 GCA_009776715.1 Treponema sp.
ACAGTTAAAACATTTTTTCCAAAAAAGCAGCCAGGCCTTCTTCGGCATTGGAACCAAAAACAAAATCTGCGGCCCTGCGGATATTTTCCCTTGCGCTTGAGGGGGCAGCCGAATAGCCGGCTACTGCGAACATTGGCAAATCGTTTTCCTCATCGCCAATGGCAATAACTTCATTTGGGCTAAGGCCCCGGTGCTGTAAAACAGTCCTTAGCCCTTTCCCTTTTGAAGCATCGGCGCTCATTATTTCTAAAAATGACGGGAAACTGATAGCGGTGTAAATGCTGCTGCCCAGGCAGTCAATTATTTTTTTACGGAGAACGGCAATCCGCTTGGGTTCTGCAATAAACATGGCTTTAACCGCGCCTTTTAGTTCCGGCATTGCAATTACCTTTTTCAAATCTGCTTCGATCGCCCTTATGCCTGTATGCTGGCGGTACATTTCGGCTTCCGGCCTCTGTTTGTCAATGAACAACTGTTCCCAGCTTTTTTTGCCGTCTTCCTGCGGGGGAAGAAATACCTGAAAATGACTGTCTGTTTTTCGGGCAAGATCTAGCGCAAAATCAACTGCTTTAAGATTTAATAAACTGGAACTGATAATCTTTACTTCCGGTATCTCTGCAACTTCCGCCCCGTTAAAAAAAACCATAGGCCCGCTTGCGCCGATGGCATTGTAATACCTACAGGAAGACTCTATTGCCCTGCCGGTACAAAAAATAATCTGAATATTATTTGCAATAAGTTTTTTTAAGCATTGAATGGTACGTTCACCCATACTGGAATCCGGCAGCAGTGCAGTGCCGTCAAGATCTATGGCAAGCGCTTTTATTTGCGTTATGTCAATATTTTTCATTCTTCCTACTTCCCTATACAAAATTTGCTGAACATTTCTTCCAGAATATCTGCGGTGGAAACTTCGCCGGTAATTTCGCCAAGGGCATTTACCGCTTCACGCAGAAGCGGGGCGATAAGTTCCATCGGCTCTTTCCTGTCCTGCAGCAGCAGCGCTTCTTTCAAGGCAGCAACTGCGTTTTCCACCAGTTTTTTTTGCCGTTCCGATCCAAGTGCGGCAGAACTTACCGTCTCGCTCTGTGTTGAAGAAGAGAGCGCTGTTTTAGTAACGGTCATGTTGATTGACGTTAAAAGACCGGAAATGCCTTCGCCAGTTTTTATGCTGATGCCGGTTATCCCTTCATCTTCTGCCCAGGCGGGCAGGGGAGCGAGGTCTGTTTTATTCCACAACAGCAAAAGCGGCGGCACAGCCGTTTTAACAAAATCCCTGTCTTCACGGGTGAACCCAACAGAACCGTCAATAAGGTATAAAATTAAGCCTGCCTCTTGCAGCAAATTTCTGCTGCGCTCAACCCCAATTTTTTCCACTTGATCGGAAGAATCCCGCAGGCCGGCTGTGTCGGCAAGCCGGACAGGAATGCCTTCTATGGAAATCCATGCTTCAATCCAGTCGCGGGTGGTGCCTGGAATTTCGGTAACAATTGAACGTTCTTCTTTTAACAATAAGTTGAAAAGGCTGGACTTTCCTGCATTAGGCCGGCCTGCAATTACCGCAAGAATTCCCTCTTGATAAATTCGCTCCGTCCGCCAGGAAGCGCTAAGCGTTTCAAGGCGGGCAAGGGCAGATTCTGCCAACTGCCGGTTCTTAAAGGCATTGTCATCGGCCTCAATTTCATCTTCGCTGTAATCTAAAAAAATTTCCGCGCCGGAAAGCACGGTAACAAGATCCTTCTTAACGGCATTGATTTCATCTTCCAGCAATCCGGAAAGGCGGCGGACTGCATTCAAACGGCCAATGCCCGTTTTTGCTGAAACAAGTTCCATTACCGATTCGCAGCGGGTAAGATCCAGTTTGCCGTTTAAGAATGCGCGAAAAGTAAATTCTCCCGGCAGTGCGCTGCGGAAACCTGCAGCCTGCAACGCTGCCATTACCCCCCTGCCTGCTGCAAAGCCGCCGTGGCAGGAAATGTCCAGGCTGTCCTCGCCGGTATAACTTTTAGGAGAACGAAATACCGAAACAAGCACCTCATCGATTTTTTCCTGCTGCGCCGCTGCGTTAGGTGCAACTATCCATCCGTGCACAATGCTGCTGCCGGCTGCTGCAAGCAGTTTTTCTGGAGCAGAAAAAATGCCGGCTGCAAGTTCCAGCGAATTTTTGCCGGAGCAGCGGATTAAGGTAAGGGCGCTCATGCCCAGTGCAGTGGCAAAGGCAGCGATGGGAGAGTCATCGCCGTATTGGGCGGCATTATTCATTTTCACTTCCAGCATTTTTTCCGGCAAGACGCAGCAGGCAAAAAAGCCCAGGCAAACCGGCAAAAATCAAAACTGCCATAAGCAAAGAATAAATAAAAACAATTAACTGGAAATTACTGTTTCCANCCATATCCAAAATCATGTCTTTTGAAAAAAAATACAGCAAAACCAATCCGCCCATTCCTACAGCAAAACGTGCTGCAAGAATAAAAATTTTTACTATGCCGGTTTTACCAACTGTCTCAACGGAAAAGCCGGTAAGCCTGCATAAATGCCGGCCAATGCCAAGCCCAATGAGCAAACCGGAAGGAACAAGCAGTTCCGGCACAGGCCGGTACTGTATCATGGCAAAAGCAAGAACGGCGCAGGCATACATTCCAATACGTGAAGAATGTGCTGACAGCAGCGATTCAATTTTTTTCCCCGCAAGAAAATACACACATACAATTATGCCGCCAATCAGCCAGGCTCCGATAATATCGGTAGGAAAATGCACCCCCATAAACACACGGGAAAAACTAATCAACAGGCATACAATGGCGGCAATTGAGCCGCATAGCCATTTTTTCCTTCCCCACGATGCAATGATACACCACATAACAAGCGAATTTTGCGCATGGCCTGAAGGAAAGCCTCCCATTTTTTCATTTAGCCCAAAAATATTTACCGATGCATCATAATTCGGAAAAAACGGGCGCGGCTGATCGAATAACTGTTTCATGGCAAGGTTTATCCAGAGGGAAATGATCATTACAATTCCTAAACGAAGGCCTTTTTTCTCGTCAATGCACCAATAAATAAACGGTATCAACATAAAAAAAACCCAGGCGGAACCTAATTCGGTAATAATCCTAAAAAACCAGGCAAATACCCCGGACAAGGGCCATGCTTGAATGGATTTAATCCAATGCAGTTGCCATTGCAGCATATCTTCCATACAATTAGAACCCGTCAAAAAAACTGTTTTGAATATTTGCTATGGCAGTTGCCTGGTTTTTTGTTGCCGTTGTTGATTTTCTGGCATCTTCCATCAACTTAATAAGCTGATTTTGCAGTATTTTTTTTTCAATACTGACCAGCATATAATATTCAAATTGCTCAGATTCTATATCCTGCGGCGCATCCCCGGTATTTTCGGTATCTTCCTCTTCAAGATTGAGGGTGACAATTTTTCGTTTTATCCAAAAAGATTGTTCCAAAATTCCGCTGGAAAATTCCGCATCGGAAATTTTTTTAATAAATACGGCATAGAAATTCCCGTATTCATCATCCGGATACAGCTTTGCCGCAGTAATAAGCCTGCGTTCCGATCTAAGGGCAACCAGCCTGGGAAATTCATGCATCACAGAGAACCAGTCCGCCCATTGCTGCAAAGCGAGAAAATTATCCCCATAACCTTCTTTTATAAAGACATATTTTTCTTTATGCTGATCAGTATCCTCTATTGCTTGAATATCCCTGTTAAGCCAGGAATATACCCATTGGGGAATACCGTCTTCTCCCTGGCCGTTTTGCGATTCAATAATCTGCCATGATTCTATTGTTTCAGTTTGTTCCAAAAGATTATTTTTGTCAGAATCTGGAATGAATATAATTTTTTTATTTTGCGATGCGCAAGCAGAAAAAAATATAGAAAATAATATTATTAAAAACGGCAGCTTCATTTTTGAATATTAGCTAACCCTTTTGCCCGACGGCAAATAAAGTCCATGTTCAGGATTCAGCGTAGTAAGCGGTGCAAGGGCCGTTAGCGGCGTTTCTTTTTCCAAAGGAGGATCATTTGTTTTAGAATCATCAATAGCCGGCAATTCACCGTTTTCATCAATTATTAGTTCTTTTTCATCGTTGTCTTTTTTTTCAATAATTTTTAATACATTGGAATCTGTATTTTCATTATCCGGGGCTGTTTCATCATCTGTTATATCGTTAGCCGCTGCACTGCCAGAGGCGCCAGGGCTGCCGGTTGTGCTTTTAACGGTACTGCCTGCGGCATTGTTAGCGTTAACTGCAGGGCTTTCTGAAGCGCTTGTGTTAACCGTTTCTTCCGTTGCAGTTTGAACAGCCGTTTCTGTTACCACAGGCGCCGCCGCCGATGCAATTGCTTCTTTCTCTTGTTTGTTTTCCAAAACAATGGCTTCTTTTGTATCCTCTTTCGGTTCCTCTTCAGTTAAGGTTTCTTCTGGTAATATTTCTTCTGTTAAAACTTCTTCTGGGAAAAATTCCTCTGGAAATAGCGGAACCGCCGAATATAAAACGGCAAACTCACACCAGATGCTGTCATTGTTTTTTATTATTTCTGTTATATTTGCTGTTTCGGTTATTTCCTGCAAATCTTCAATTTCATATTCCAATATTTCTTCGCCATCTTCCCATGTTTGGATAATTTCAGGAACAAAAGGCGTTTCTAACTTTATTGCAGCTTCTGCCGCAGGGCCTCCGTCCAATTTTATTGTGCATTCCCCGGACAAGGCATCGGCCAGCATTATGCTCTCCGGCAAACTTTTTAGCATGGCTTTTTTTCCCAGGCTCAGTTGCGCTTCAAAACGGTTGTCATTAAAGAAAAATTCAATAACAACCGGAATGGGAATATTAAAATCAAGGGAGGCGGCAAAAACAGGGATTGACGCAGTTATGTCCCTGGAGGATATGTTAAGGGTTATGTCATATCCGTTCTTGATCAATTCCAGCTTAACGCCTTCTCTTGAAGAGAAGCGCACAGGGAAAGATGCGCTGAAAATTTTTCCGTCATTGGCAGGACGAATCAGCATTAAAAAAATACCGCCGCCCTGTTCCTCTGAATTTTGAATAAAAGTTTTGGAAGAAAACGAATATGATTCACCGGCGCCGGCAGCAAGCCCATAGCCTTGTCCGGCGGGCATCCAGCGGGGAGTTAATTCTTCATCATGTTCAATCAAGTTTTCAATTTTAGATGCACTGTCGTCAAGATTTCCGGCAAACTGAAACCAATGCAGAAGGAGCGGCGGCGTTGGAAGCTCTGGCAGGGCGGCTAATTTTGCCGACGGTAAGGCTGCCGGCAAGGCCGCCGGCAAAGCCTCCGACATGGCCTTTCCTTCACTTTTTAGTTCCTCGATCTTTGCAGATATGAAGCTGAAAAACTCAGGATACGCTGTCCCTGCTGAAAGCGGGTTTATTGCTTCAAATTTTGGGGCATCGGAAAAATAATACCCAATGCTTGCAGCTTTTGGAGAAATTACCAAAGTTATTTCCCTAAAAAGACCGGTTAATTTACGCATAGTCCGCAGCGGATACACTTCCAGCCGTACTGGATAAAAACCTGCCTCCTCTGGAACTGTCCAAAGTATGCTTCCCTTTCCTTCGCTGATTTTTCCTTCTTCAATAACAGTTTTGCCATGATACCAAATTAGATAGGGATCAAGGCGGCTGTCAAAATCCAATCCTGCATCCAGTAAAACAGTGGCGCCGGGCTGAATTAACTGCGAGCCGTTAATGCTGGGCAGGAATACCGCAATGTCCTTTAANTCTAATTTTGCNGTGCCAATATAGAAAAAATCCATTTCAGAATGAGAAAGCGTTATTTCTGTTCCAAGCGCTTCAAAAACCAGTTTATATATTCCAATGCTCATTGATTCCGGCAAAGGGAATGGGGTAATTTCTGAATCAATGGCATACTCAACTTTTTCGCCGATAATTTCTCCCCTGAAATTCAATAAATATACTAATAACCCGGATAAATCGGGATCATTATCCACTGAAACAGAAAAATAGGGGAGGATTATGTCTTCTGCGCGGATTATGGAACAGTCTTCNATTGCATTGCCGTTAACCAANGCTCTTACACTGTAACTTCCCCTTGAGGGNATGAGGGTTTCCAGATCGCCGCAGGAAATAAAAAAAGAGACTATAATTAAAACAACCGCTATTCTTACATTTTTACTTTTCACTATGCTTTAAATATACAACTAATTAAAAAAAAATTCTAGGGTTTTTTTAAAAATTTAACATATTTTTTCAAGCCCCCCGCGCCGCGAACCGCTGTGAACCAACCATGAGGTAACTTTTAAAGTTATAGTTAAAAGGCCACGGATTAGCACGGATTTCCACAGATTAACACAGAGGAATATAGATTTCTAGGAAAGAAACCAAGAATAATCATCGGGTATACACAGAATTTAAAAATAAAATAAAAAATCCGTGGAAATCCGTGGCTATTGCATATATGCTTAGCGAGCGGCCAAATGAAGTTAGAGACAAGCCCCCGCGCCGCTCCCGCAGCGAACCATCCATGAGGTAACTTTTGAAGCTATAGTTAATAGCCCACGGATTTACACGG
>WRNF01000110.1 GCA_009776715.1 Treponema sp.
TTCAGAGAAAACTTTTACATCTATCAAACTTGCAAAAAAAATGAACCCCCTAAAAACTTCACTTTTTTGGGGGTTCATGTAAAAGTTTCCAGAATTTGCCTTCTTACTTATTAGGCAATAATTTTAGCATTTGAATTTGATCGTCCCTTTCTGCCATTATCCAGATGTAAGGTTCATCGTAAATGATGCTTTGCGGTATGCTTAAAGTGCCAAGATACTCAACATCAATAAAATGTAGGCTGTTTTCGGGATCGTCGATATAACGTTTGTCTATGCCTACTCCCCATATTCTGCGTGAATGATCAGGGCCTGCATAACCGCTGTACCAGACAATATCGCCTGAAATGTTTGCCCACCATTTATAATTTTCATTGTTTTTCCCAACATACCCCGGCGCAATTTTTGATTTAACTACAGTGAATGTATTTAAATAATTATCATATTGATAATATTTAAAATATGTCCCTTCGCCGTCTGCTATACGAAACCAAACAAGACTATTTATTGTATCGTAACCTAATAAGCGATGATGCTTGTATTCTGATTTAATGTCCAAATCTTCCTCATCTTCAATTAAAACTACATTAAATGTATTTAAATCTATTAAAAATAAATATGATTGAAGAGGAGCGTTTTTACTATTGCAAAGCAACAATGCTTTATTTCCTATGACAATGAACCCCTGGCTGCCAAATAAAATATTTTGAGGATCAACAGCTTCCCTTTTATTATAATTTATTTGATTGCCATTTAAATCTGATTCTAAAGCAGAAAACAGTATTGTGTTTTCCTGTTTTTTATTAAATGTGTTTTTATCAAATATATAAATTTTACCTTCAATATGGATATAAAAATTGTCATTAAGTATGAAAATATCATACGGGGCTGTTATTCTTACTCTGTCAAAATCAGCTACATTAAGCGGTGCTATTGGAAATATAATGCTGCCAGTAATATCAAAGCAGTCAACAATGACAGCCCCTGCTTTTTCAGGATTGTACGGTTTTAATATGCGTTTAACCGGTTCGTCTAGAGTACGAATTCCGTTGCAGGAAAATGAACCAAGAACTGCAATTATTATTAATGATGATAATAAAGGGTATAATACCGCNGGGCAAGCCCTGCACCCGCCGCCTACGGCGGCTTTCCGCGGCAAGCCGCGGGGTATTAAACCCTTCGTTTCCTCATTCGCTCGATCATGCCCGTGCAAGCACGGTCGCGATCTCGCTCCATTCGTCAATAAAATACGCAATATACTTACCATTGTATTAATTAAAATTTTCAGGCGGCCATTCTGTTTTCGCATCAGACCTAATTATCAATGTCCTTCTATCTAATGATATTGTCTCAAGCATTATTATCCTCCAAAAAAAGCTTTTGTAAATTTTAGTTCAAATTTATTATTTCGTCAAGGATTATTGTTTGTTTATCATTTTTACCCGAAAACCTCACGCAGCTCTTTATTGCTCAGTTTACCGATCCAGCTCTCGCCGCTTGCGACCGTCATTTCAGCGAGATGCTTTTTCTTTTGAATTATTTCATCAATGCGTTCTTCAAAAGTATCTTTGCAAATCATGCGGTGCACCATCACATCCTTTTTTTGCCCAATGCGGTACGCACGGTCGGTGGCCTGGTTTTCAACCGCGGGATTCCACCACAAATCATAATGAATTACATGGGAAGCCGCTGTAAGGTTTAAACCTGTTCCGGCTGCTTTTAATGAGAGCAGAAATATTTTATCGGCGCGGTTTTGCTGAAAGCGCTGAATCATTTCTCCCCGCTGTTTTAGGCTGCAAGCGCCATGATAAAACAAAGGCTTTGCGCCGAATTGTTTGTTAGAAGTTTTTCATCAAAAGGCAGAATTTTCTTTTTGATTTGCCGCAGATCTTTCAAGAACGGAATTTTAGTTTTTTTAGATCGCTTACAAATATGCCGCGCTTTTTAAGTTCTTCGAGTAAATCGACATTATGAATTTCAAAAACGGCAAAATCGGCATTTCCCCTTTACTTGCTGGCCGTTAAGCACTCTGTTATAATGTAGCCAGATGGCAAGGTATAGCAGTATTATGAAGGAAGAAACCTTCAAAGCAAGGGTTTTTCAGGATTTTTTTAGCAATTCAAAGTATGCCTATGAACCAAACATAGGCAATATCGATTTTATTGTAACAGAAAAGAAAACCCAAAAAGACAATATCTGGCCACGGCATTATCTTTGGGCTGAAAGTAAAAAGGGAACTGCCGAAGTTTACCCAATGCTTACCCAATTAGTTTTAACAGCGAAAAAAATTTACGAAAAAGGGGAACATTTACCCCCGCCTTTTATTGGTTGTTTTGATACTGGTAAAATAGCCTTTGTTCCATTCCACGATATTTTACCGATTTTTAATGATAACGATGTAAACTGGAATATTACCCCTAGCAATCATACAACTGATGATTTTTTGAAAACACAAAAGAAAGTTGAAAAATTATCTAAAAAGAACATTGTTTTTTTCCAGTTTGATAAAGACACGAAAGAGATAAAAGATTTTATAAATAATAACCTTGTAGCAGGAAAAAAACAATCCAAATTTCAAATCAATAAGAATAACTTTGTTATTATTTACACGAAATGGCTTGAAAAAGTAAAAAAAAGCATAGGTATTGATTGGGCAGCAGTTAAAAAAGCAGATATTATTGACGGTGATTTTTTCCTTGCTGATTTATTGTCAAGAGAAAATACAACCTTTAAAGATAAATTATTTGTTATTCTGCAAAACAATCAATATAGGTTTGATAAAAAGTTAGATGACGCAGGCTTTTCTTTATATAAAGAAGTCGGCTTTAACGACAGCCAAAAAGCCCATAAAGAATTTTGGAACAAGTACGAACGACCGCCTTTAGAGGAGTATTGGGACTACATAATAAAACGCAGGGATTTATTGGTTCCTCAAGATATTAGGGAACGCAAAGGCTCATTCTTTACCCCCCGCCAATGGGTGGAACTTTCACAAAAATACATTGCTGATGTGTTAGGTGAAGATTGGCAAGATGAATATTATGTTTGGGACTGTGCGGCTGGGACAGGTAATTTATTAGCAGGGCTTACCAATAAATACAATGTATGGGTTTCCACACTTGATAAAGCCGATGTTAATGTAATGAAAGACAGGATAAAACACGGTGCTAATTTGCTGGAAGGTAATGTGTTCCAGTTTGACTTTTTGAATGATAGTTTCGATAAATTACCAAAAGGTTTGCTAAATATTATTAACGATGAGAAAAGAAGAAAAAAACTCATTATTTATATAAATCCGCCTTATGCGGAAGGGGATGCTAAAATTGGAAAAGGAAGAAAAGGCATACAGATAAGTAATATCCAATCATGCTATAAACAGCAATTAGGGAAGGCAAGCGGTGAACTATTTGCTCAATTTTTTATAAGAATATACTGTGAAATACCTGATTGTATACTTGCGAATTTCTCTAAACTAAAAATATTACAGGCGCCAAACTTTGCTCTTTTTAGGGAATACTTTAAGCCAAAACTAAAAAAACTATTTCTTGTCCCTGCTGACAGTTTTGATAATGTTAAGGGGCAATTTCCTATTGGTTTTTTTATCTGGGATTTATCCATAAAAGAACGGTTTAAAAAAATTAAAACACATCTCTATGACCATGAAGGCGCTTTTTTTGGAAAAAAAGAAATTATTTCTTATGACAAAGTTAAATATATAAGCGAATGGTTAGAACATCAGTCAAAAGAAATATCAGAAAATTATATTGGGCATTTGGCATCGGTTGGCAATGATTTTCAACATCAAAGAGATGTTTATATTGATGATGTAAACAGGCCAAAAATTAAAGGAGGCCGGCATACCATAATTGCTGTTGAAAATCTTATTGTGGTTTCTATTTATTTTGCAGTCAGGCATTGTATTAATGCAGATTGGTTAAATGACCGTGACCAGTTTCTATATCCCAATGACAGATGGGAAAATGATACTGAATTTCAAAGTGATTGTTTTACTTTTACAATTTTTAATATTAACATTCAATCAAAATACGGGGTTAACCATTGGATTCCTTTTACTGAAGAAGAAGTTAATGCTCACAGTGCTTTTGATAGTCATTTTATGACAAGTTTTATTGGCGGAAAAATAATACCAAACAGTTATTCTGATTTGTTTTTTGATAATGATAAAAAACTTAAACCCTTAAAATTTTCCGCCGAAGCTAAATCTGTATTCAAAGCCGGAAAAAAATTGTGGCAATACTATCATTCACAACCATCAGCAAATGTAAATGCTTCTCTTTATGATATAAGAGAATATTTTCAAGGTAGAGATGCCGCGGCCGATGGACGCAACGGAAAAATGAATTCAAAAAGCGGTGATGATGTTTACAATGTTTTGATTGGCAGTTTGCGTTCTGCCCTGAAAACTCTTGCAGAAAAAATCCAGCCAAAAGTTTATGAATATGGGTTTTTACTAGGATAAAATAAAATTAGGAGTTTGTCGGACTTTTCCCTTTTCAATGCAAACTCTTGCAGTAAATGCGCATGGTATATACTAAATATTTTTAGAAAAAATGAATGCCTAACTCCGTTTGCCTGTCCGCACAGGCGGGCGCAGGCACCTAAGCTTAGCGTGATGAAAATACAAGACCTTCGAATAACGATAACTATCCACTAACCACTACCAACTAACCACTTCTCATTGTTCACTGTTTTTCCCACACCGCAGAATTCCCCGGGTTTGTTGTGGTATAGGTTCCTATGCCGCCTCCTGCGGCTAAATATTTTTCCCGCAGATCGCCGGGGAATGTATTAGAAACCGAGAAATTAGCTGCATCGATTAATCCTTCAAAAGTAATGCTGCTAAGCCCGGTACAACTCTGAAAAGCTAAACTTCCAATGCTTGTAACGCTGCCTGGTATGGTAATGCTGGTAAGCCTGTAGCAACTCTGAAAAGCTGAACTTCCAATGCTGGTAACGCTGTCGGGTATGGTAACGCTAGCAAGCCCGGTGCATCCAGAAAAAGCATAACTTCCAATGATAGTAACGCTGTCGGGTATGGTAATACTGCTAAGCCCGTTGCATCCAAAAAAAGCTGAACTTCCAATGCTGGTAACGCTGTCGGGTATGGTAATACTGCTAAGCCCGTTGCAATTCTGAAAAGCATAATCCCCAATGCTGGTAACGCTGTCGGGTATGGTAACAGATGTCCTGCCCTTTGGAAACATTATTATTGAATTTAAATTTTTATCATATAATACACCGTCTATTGAACTATAATGTAAATTACCGGTATCGGCAAATATGTTTTGAAGATTGTAGCAAGAAGAAAAAGCGCTAATATAATTTCCAAGGCTGGCAACGCCATTCCCTATGATAACACTGGTAATCCCGGTGCATCCAGAAAAAGCATAACTTCCAATGATAGTAACGCTGTCGGGTATGGTAATACTGCTAAGCCCGTTGCATCCAGAAAAAGCATAACTTCCAATGCTGGTAACGCTGTCGGGTATGGTAACGCTAGCAAGCCCGGTACAGCCTTCAAAAGCACGATATCCAATGCTGGTAACGCTGTCGGGTATGGTAATGCTAGCAAGCCCGGTACAGCCTTCAAAAGCACGATATCCAATGCTGGTAACGCTGTCGGGTATGGTAATGCTAGCAAGCCCGGTGCAGCCATAAAAAGCTTCATCCACGATGCTGGTAACGCTGACAGGTATGGTAATGCTATAAAGCCCGGTGCAACCCCGAAAAGCTCCACTTCCAATGCTGGTAACGCTGTCGGGTATGGTAATGCTATAAAGCCCGGTACAGTCAATAAAAGCAAAATTTCCAATGCTGGTAACGCTGTTGGTTATGGCAATGCTGCTAAGCCCGGTACAGTAAGCAAAAGCCCACTGCCCAATGCTGGTAACGCTGTCAGGTATGGTAATGCTGGTAAGCCCGGTACAGCCTTGAAAAGCATAACTTCCAATGCTGGTAACGCTGTCGGGTATGGTAATGCTGCTAAGCCCGGTACAGCCTTTAAAAGCATAACTTCCAATAGAGATCAATACAGGAAAATCTATTATTTTAAGGCTGGGAATATTAGTAAAAGAATAGTCTCCTATAACGCTTATTGCCGCCCCGCTTATTTCCCGGAGTGAAAAAAAATCCCAAAAATCATCTCCTGTGGCTGTTGAAACATCAGGCAAAATAAGTTTAACTATTCTGTTTTTGCCAGTATCGGTTGTACCGGGATTAAATATTTCCATTCCAGAACTGCCCGAAAGATCAAGTTCAACATACCTGTCTGCCTCTGTAAGGGCAGATAAAAGCGCCTGCCAGTCATTGTCCAGATTTACTTTAACCTTTACCGGAACCGGGTTATTGGCAGTATTTGAGGCGAAAGAACTCAAATAAGCAGACAATTGCCCAATATTTTCAATAATGTTGGTCCAGGTTGCGTACAGCACAGCATTTCCGTTAAATGTAATGGCAGACCCGGCGCCATAGCTTATGCCCGTGCCTGAACTGTTGGTATTCCAGCAGTTAAATGTGTACCCGGTTCTTGAAAAACTGTCT
>WRNF01000111.1 GCA_009776715.1 Treponema sp.
TTTACAATCCTGAAACAACTAATCATCTTGCGGGTGCATTAAAACTCTCTGATGAGCAATATGATTTTTACCAAAAAGCCTTACAGGAAGGCAGAAATGAATGGAACAGGGATATTTATTAGACTCAAATGTGATTATAGGATATCTTGCTGGTAAAATTCCTTCTTCTGGTATGGAAGTTGTCTCAGGAATTATTGCTAATAGACCAAATATTTCTGTAATTTCTCAGATAGAAGTTCTGAGATTTAATGATACACCAGAAAATGAAGCTGTATTAGAAGAATTTATAAATATGTCTAAAATTCACCCTTTGAGTAATAGCATAGTCGAACACACAATAAAATTATGCAAGCAAATGAAAATTAAACTGCCAGATGCTATCATTGCCGCAACCGCAATAATTGAGAATTTTACTTTAGTTACTTGGAATATTGATGATTTCAAGAAAATATCTGGTCTTGTATTGTTAGATCCATGGAATATTCCTGTTATTGAAGACAAGGAACTAATCACTTCTTTTCTCATGAGCGGACTTTTGAAAGAATCTCCGGATTGTCTGCAACATAATTAAGCACATCAGCCATGATGCCAGTATAGCCGCTTCCAAGAGCTTTGTATTTTTCCAATGCCTCTGGTTCTACTCGCAGAGCAATGACCGGTTTTACTTTTCTTTGCCGCCGGGCTCTCGCCATCGCCGCGAATTCTGCAAGAGCCTCAGGAGTAGATTCCGGGCAGTCCTCGGTATAGTGAATAGGCCTTTTAGCTATTTCGCGAATCTGTCTTAATTGTTCTTTAGTTGGTTTTTGACCAACCTTTACCGTCGATCTGATAATTCCCATGATAACTTCTCCGTTCCGCCTTGTTGGCCAGGCGCGCTGATATAATCCGTTTCCTTTCTCCTCGTTCTGTAAAAACCACGAAAAGAACCTTTCCTGCCATCCCCAGAGTTTGCCATCGTTCTTCGCTGGATGTATTGTTTTCACTCCGGTCAATGCGCTCAAGACGATTTGGATCTGCAAAAACAAGCCGGGCCAGTTCAAAGCCCAACCCCTCATGTTCCTGCTTATTGATCTCATTTTTATTGTTGTCCCATTCAATTTCAGTCTCAAGCACAGTATTAGTGTAATACGTTTTGTATTTAATGTCAAGCTGAAAATAACGATATCCCTCTTGATTTAAGCGGAGAAGAAGAGAAGAAGTTGATAGTCCGCTCATTCACTAACCTCTTCTTTCTGCCTTTGACCCTGACCGAGCTTCTAGATCGCCGCAACCGAAGTACCGCCTACATGCGCTCCGGCGGCTAAGAACGCAGTCGCCAAATTCTATAAATTTTTAGTTACAAAAGTTTTGAAAACAGTCTATACTTGTAATATGACAAACAATGCGGAAAACGTGGAAATTGTGGACTATCACAGTTGATAAGGTTAGTTCTTGACTATTATTATTCCATTGAAATTAAAAACAGCATAGTAAAAAGGGCGCATTAGTGCCTGACACATGCTTGAACGTTAAACAAAAGCCGTAGGCTTTTGTTTAACGGGTTTGTATGCGCCGTTTAAATGGCGTATACATTATTGCAAAAGCTGTAATACTGTTTGCCCTCTTTGATTGGCCTGAGCAAGCATGGCCGTTCCTGTTTGGGTAAGAATCATGTTTCTGGTATAATTTACAGTTTCGTTTGCCATGTCAGCATCCCTGATTCGGGATTCTGCCGCTTGCAGGTTTTCTGCCCCAATGTTTAAACCGCGGACAGCATGTTCAAGACGGTTCTGGTATGCGCCAAGATCGGCTCTTTGTTTGTTGATTCTTTTCAACGCAACATCAAGGGTTCCAATGGCACGATTGGCACTGTCCGGTTCGGCCAATGAAATAAAACTATCGTCACCGACATCCCGAATTCCAAGAGCTTTCGTTGTCATTGTGCCGATATATACTTGTTCCCGCTGATCCATGTTGGCGCCGATATGAAGCCACATAGATGCGGTAACTACATTTTCACCCGCTGGCCGGGCGAAACGGCCGGTTAATAAATTCATCCCGTTGTATTGAGCCGCCGATGCAATCCTGTCAACNTCATCAACTAAGGCTGAAACTTCGATCTGAATGTACAAACGATCCTCTTCGGTATAAATACCGTTAGANGACTGCACAGCCAATTCACGGAGACGATGAATAATATCTTCGGATTCTTGGAGATAGCCTTCCGTTATCTGAATGAACGAAATGCCATTCTGGGCATTAAAAGCCGCCATGTTCAGGCCGCGAATTTGAGCGCGCATCTTCTCTGAAACAGCGAGTCCCGAAGCATCATCGCCGGCGCGGTTGATGCGAATGCCGCTCGACAGCTTTTCCATATTTTTATCCAGAGACACCTGGGTTACTTTGAGGGACCTGTCTGCAAACATTGCACTTAAGTTGTGATTAATTATCATAGTCACTCCTTTGGTTTTTTCCGGCGTACATTTGTCAACGACAGTACTTTATGCCGCGGCTTCCATGCCGTTTTAATGGCGTATACATTGTCGATAGGCGGCGTTTTAATGCCGTATACAAACGAATATATTTGGTATGCCATCTCACATATAATATCGGAATTTCAATAAAAGGCTTTAGGATTATTTTTCTATGAGCAGTATACATTAAGTTTACAATATAAATTTACTTTTACCTCTTGCAAAAAAACCCAAAAAATCGTATAATTAATTATAAATTGATTAAATCATGAAATGAAAAGATTATCTGTTTTATTTTTATTTCTTACGGCAATATCCTCTTATGCGCAGGCCCCCGATGATTTTATGTTAATTAAGGGCGGCTCCTTTATTATGGGCAGCCCGGTAGGCGAGATAGGGAGAGCCTCTAATGAATTCCAGCGGCAAGTAACGGTAAGCTCTTTTTATATGGGAAAATATGAGGTAACCCAGTCTGAATATCAGGAAGTAATGGGAAACAACCCCAGTTATTTTATTGGGCAGAATTTGCCGTTGGAACAGGTAAACTGGTTTGATTCGGTTGAATTCTGCAATAAACTCAGTGAAAAAAACGGCTTAACCCCTGTATATACGATAGACGAAAATAATGTCAGTTGGGACCGGGAGGCAAATGGATACCGGCTGCCAACAGAGGCAGAATGGGAATATGCCTGCCGTGCGGATACGGCAACTCCTTTTTATACTGGAGACAACATTACAACGGATGATGCAAATTACGATGGGAACCGGCCTTTTGGCAGCAATGCGAGAGGAATTTTCCGGCAGATTACCACGCCTGTTGGCAGTTTTCCCCCTAACCCCTTTGGTTTATTCGATATGCATGGAAACGTTGCGGAATGGTGCTGGGATTGGAACACAGAATATGCACGCGGGGAACAGACCAACCCGGCAGGGGCTTTAACGGGGTATTACCGTGTTTTCCGCGGGGGCAGTTGGAACCATTCTGCCAATTTTCTGCGTTCCGGCTGCAGAAGCGGCAACATTCCCACCATAAGAGGATATTATTTAGGCATTCGCCTGGTTAGAAATTCAGATTAAAGGATTTTTAATTTACGGCTTCTTTTATACTCAGAAACAGCTAATGCATTTTTAATTCTGCTTAACAGGTTTTCTTTATTGTAAGGTTTCATAATATAATCGGCAGCGCCCATATTCAAGGCCTGTTGTATTTCTGCNGTTTCGCTTATCGACGATAAAAAAACAATCGGNAAATCCTGCAAAAGGCTTATGGCCCGTATTCTGCTAAATACTTCAAAACCGTCCATTTCTGGCATAAGTATATCCAGCAAAATTAAATTAGGCATAAAACCTTGATAAATGTATTCAAGGGCCTTTTTGCCTGATTTTGCTGCGCAGACTTCATATTCTTCATTTAAAAGAAGCTCTAAGAATGAAAGTTGAATTTCATCATCATCAACCATAAGAATTCTTTTCTTTTCATTGATATCATCCATTATCAACTCCATAATAAAAGCGGCTATTCTTCTGGATACATGCTCTGGGTCTGCTTAATGCCGGGCAATATCTCAAAGAAAATGTCTATAAGTTCCGGATCAAATTTAGTGCCTGCAAGCTGCTTTAATTCGGAAAGCACCTGTTCTTCGTTCCAGGGTTCCTTGTATACCCGTTTTGAACACAGGGCATCGAACACATCGGCAACGGCTACTATTCTTCCGGCAAGCGGTATTTCCTCGCCCTTCCTGCCCACCGGTTTGCCGTCGTCATTTGTTTTTATTGAAGTAAGGGAAACAGGNTCAATCCAGCCTGGATACCCAGTGCCGTCCCAGTTTTCATGGTGNGTTAAAGCGATATCTTTGGCAACTACATCAATTGGCGATTGCAGATCGTCAAAGAGTCCGGCTCCGTACAAGGTATGATGCTGCATAACCTCAAATTCTTCCGGGGTAAAGCGTGCGGGCTTTTTAAGAATCATGTCGGAAATAGCGACTTTTCCAACATCATGCAGCATTGAACCAATCTTTAAAATATCCCGGTAACTTTCACGGTCAGCATCAGGAATATTGTGGTTATAAGCCCAGCGATCGTAAATTTCAACGGTATATCCCGATACCCTATTCACATGAGTGCCGGTTTCTTTTGGATCCCGCAACTCAGCCATTTTTATCATGCGAAGAATCATCGCTCTGGTAACATAGGCCCGCTGCAACGCCGAGGTCGCATTGGTGGCAAAATGGGTAATNATGAATTCATCNTTTTCTGTGAANGGAACAACTTGTTCCTGTTCATTTGTTTTGTTAAGGAGCTGAATAACACCCAAAAGCCGTCCTTCGGCAGTTCTAAGGGGGAAGGTTAATGAAGAAGTGGTTTTATATCCGGTAATTTTATCAAAAGATGAATTGAAGGAATACGGCGCAGATTCCGGAATATTATACATATCGGGTTCATTAACAATTTTACCNGTATAAGCGCAGTANCCGGAAATGGATTTTTCGTTAATTGCCACCGAAAAGATNGAATAAATTAACTTCTGTCCGGCTGGAAGCGATTTCTGCAATGTTTCGTTTTGTGAATACTTTATAAAAAGTTTCTCCACCATGGAACCGTTTTCTTCTATGGATTGTTTTACATAAATTGAACCTGCATCGGCTTTGCTAACCTTGCGGGCTTCAAAGAGAATGCGTTCAAGAAGAATGTCAAGATCCTGAATTTTATTAAATTCAGTATCAAGTTCAAGAATAGATTTAAAATCCGTTGTATCCTGTATCATATTTTCCTCTATATAATATGAACTTCAAAACTGATGTTTTAGAAGTTTTCTGCTTAAAAAAGTAAAAAACACATGCCGGGAACGAGACTCGAACTCGTACCCCCTTGCGAGGAGGGGATTTTAAGTCCCCAATGTCTACCATTCCATCATCCCGGCAAATTGAAGAAACAATTGATTTTATTGTATCAATATTTTTTAAAAATGAAAAGTAGGTAAATTACAAATTTGCTTTAATTAGAGTAAATCTTCAGTCAATGAAACAAAATACCGGCAAAATTTTTGTTTTTTCTTGCGTAATTCCTTGATTTTTTTTTGGAAATATGCTACTGCTTTAACGTTATGAAGATATTTTTTTACACAGCATTGTTTTTGCTGTTTTCAACATTCCTTTTTGCCCAGGATGCGGCGCCTGCAAAATACGCGCTGGTTATCGGCAACGGGAATTATTCCGGCGGGCTTTCCGCGCTTGCTAATCCGCTAAACGATGCTCTGGACATGAGCGCCGCTCTGGGCGAATTGGGTTTTGAAGTGGAAACGCTGACCAATGCCGGCCAGGAACAAATGGAAGACGGGATAACCCGGTTCAGGGACAAGCTGGGCAGGGAAAAAAATGCCTACGGCTTTTTCTTTTACGCCGGCCACGGAGTGCAGTCGAACGGGGAAAATTACCTTATACCGGTGGATGCCGACATTCCCCGCGAAACATATTTGCAGCAGCGGGCGGTCTGGGTGCAGGCCGTGCTTGACGACCTGAACACAGCAGGCAACAGCCTTAACATTGTGGTGTTGGATGCCTGCCGCGACAATCCCTTCAGTTGGAGCCGGTCTACCGGAAACCGCGGAAGGGGCCTGGTGGTAATAAACCAGCAGCCCGCCGACAGCATTGTGGTGTACGCCACCAGCGCGGGCCAGACTGCCGAAGACGGGGAAGGGCGCAACGGCCTGTTTACCGGGCAATTGCTCAAAAACATCCGCACGCCGGGCATTGAGGTGAACGAACTGTTCCGCCGCACCGGGGCCGATGTGTCCGAAGTTTCAAACAGGAAACAGATACCGGCCATTTACAACCAATTTTTCGGTACGGCCTATCTTGGCGGCCCACCCAGCGGCACAGTAACTGCCGTTCCGGCACGTCCGGTGAATCCGCCGCAGGCTCCGCAGCAGGGAACCGGCGGCAATGCAATAAATGCACGGCTGTGGAGTGTTGGCGCATCGGCAGGAACGGCCTTTTCCGCTCCCTGGGTTATCGGCACAATCCGCGGAACCA
>WRNF01000112.1 GCA_009776715.1 Treponema sp.
TGCATAAAAAGCTGGGTATCGCAATCCTGCATCACATAACCAATTTCAGCCGATCTCCGGTTTATGTTCATTTTTGAAATATTTTTTTCATTTAAAAAAATGCCTCCGCTGCGGGGCTGCAAAAGCCCGCTAATGACATTCAGCAAAGTAGTTTTTCCGCATCCGTTCCGGCCTGCAATAACTACGAATTCATTTTCCGCTATAGTAATATTAACATTATTTAAAATTATTTTTTCTGGTAAATACCAATAACACAGGTCTTTAATTTGAAGCATAACGCGGTACCTGCTGTAATACTGATAATTCTGCATCATGAAGAGTCAGGGGAAAGACCGGCAGCGGATCTCCCAAATCTTCCATGCAAAAAGCAAATTCACAAACTTGCGGCATGAGTATCCCGCAAGAAGAAATTAAATTCCTGTCCTTAAAAACATTCAGCGGCGTGTCAAAGGCTTCCAGTTTGCCCTCTTTTAAAACAATAATTCTGTCGGCATATTGAATTATGTCTTCACATGCATTAACTGCCATGACTATCGTCAAGCCTGAACCGGCATGCATTTTTCCGATATAAGCAAATATCTCCTGGGCCCCGGCAGGATCAAGCTGCGATTCCGGTTCGTCTAAAACCAGCACCTTGCCTGCCATTGCCAGGGCAGCGGCGATAACAACCCGCTGTTTCTGCCCGCCTGAAAGCTCGTTTGGGTTCATGCCGGAATATGAAGCCATGCCTACTGCCTTTAATGCGCTCATTGTTTTTTCTTTTATTATGTTAGGCGCAAAAAGCAAGTTCTCAAGGCCAAAGGCAACTTCATCAAACACATTTGCGGTAAAGAGCTGGTTTTCAACCTCGTCAAATGCCATGCCGACAATTTTTGAAAGCTGCGCCGCTGTGGATTCTTTGGTTACAATACCGTCTACCTCCACTGTCCCCTGCAGTTTGCCGGATAAAGAATGGGGAATAAGACCGTTGAGCAAGCGGCAAAAAGTGCTTTTTCCTGCACCGTTTGCTCCCATAACCAGAATAAATTCGCCTTTTTTAATCGTAACATTTATATCGTTTAACGCCAATGTTTCAGACCCTTGATATGCATAAGAAACATTTTTTAATGTTATTATATTGTCACTCACCGGATTATCCTTTTAGAAAAACATTTGCGGTTAATGCTCCGCCTGCAATTAACAAACCGGAAACAAATGCCGCATAATCAATAAATGCAAATTTTGTTGATAAAATCCATGTGCGTTTTTTATAAGCGCCAAAAGCCCTTGCATCCATTGCCAATCCAAGCATAGATGAACGCCTGAATATTTTTATCAGCAGGGGCACGCTTATTACGGCATACTCCCTTAACCTTCGGAATATATTTTTATTTTCAAAGGCTTTCGATCCGCGCATTCTGCGGGCATTAATAATTTTCTGTATGCTGTCCTGCAAGGATGGAACAATATTCAGTACAGAAGTAATAATAAAAGCCGCTTGGTAATTGAACCCCAATCTGCTTATTCCGTAAGAAAGCAGCCTATATTCGGTGCTTATTATCAATAATGGCATAAGGACAGCCAAAGCGATTATGCGGCTGCTTATCATTAATCCTGTAAAAATGCCCTTTACATAGCCCAAGCCGCCAAAAAGCGGAATGCTGGCAGGTATTAAAGGACTTGACGCAAAGAGAGCGTCTTCTGTTTTATTTCCGAAAAATGTCTGTAAAATCAGCACAAACAGAATTAAAAATAAAAGCATTTTCCAGTGAGAAAAAATTTTTTGNAGGGGCAGGCCGGCAGCGAGGCAAATAATAACAAAAAAAACCGCTAAGGCTGCTGCAACAATAAGCGTATCAATAATAAAAANAAGAGTGGTAAAATGTGCCGTTAGCAGCAATTTTGTCCTGGGATCCAGCCGGTGCAAAAAAGACTGTCTGTTTTTTTTGTCCGCTTTAAGCAGAACATTCACTTATTTTACTTCGCGTAACAGTATTTCCGAAAAACCTGCGGCTGCCAGACGTGATGCGACTGCAGGAATGTCGGAGGCTTTTACATTGCAAATTATTACCCTGCAAATATCATCGATCTGTTCATATTCAGGATTAAAACAGGCGGATTTTAATGTGTCATAAGATCTTTGAGCATTTTCGTTATTTTTATAAGCACCCACCTGTACTTTAAACACTTTATTGCTGTTTAGATCGGGCAATCCAGGGATAATATTCAAGGGTATTTCGTTTTTTTCAGCAACATCATTCGTTGTTTCAGTTTTTGGATTAGAAAATGGCTGTTCAAGGGCAATCCCTTCTGAAGATTCCGTTTCAGTACCGGGTTCGGAAGGGTTTTCAAGAGGATTTTCTTGCGGCATATTGGTTTTTGCATCGGAAAGCGATTGNTCCCCGGATAAATCCTGTTCTACCCGCTGCGTTACCTGACCGNTGGGAGGAGGTTCCAGCGGAATAATAATTTTTACCGGAGGCTGGGGGGTACCAAGATCGCCCTCCTGAACATTTTGNGAATAAATAAAAACGGCAGAAAAAAGAAAAAAAATAATGAATAGTTTCATTGAATACCTCGCTGATATATAGTATACTTAATATACACATAACATTCAATAGTTTAAGGAGTGCAAAATGGATGAAAAAATTCGAGAAGGCAACAGACTTAGGCAAAGAAGATTTCTGGAATTGCATAGGGATGAAGTTAATGAACAGCGCAGGCAGAAATACCACGACCGCATAGACAATGGAAAATGCCCGCGCTGCCAAAAAAAGGTCAAAAAAGGGCAAAAACTTTGCTCGGAATGCTGCGAGTATATGAAGACGGTAAACAATAAAGCAGCCAGACAAAAAAACGCTGTTTTAAAAACAAAAACTCAAAGAACAAAAGCTAAAGATGCAATTAAAAAAGCACCGGTTAAAGCCCTTGTTAAGGCTAAAGCCGCGTCAAAAGCTAAAGTTCCGGTTAAAGCCAAAACTCCGGCGAAAGCCCCGGTTAAGACTAAAGCGGCTCTTAAAGCTAAAGCTATGCCTAAAACTAAAGCTCTGGCAAAAGCCCCAGTTAAAGCCAAAACGCCGTCCAAAACCCCGGTTAAGGCTAAAGCAGCACAAAAAGCTAAAGTTCCTGCTAAAACCAAAACGCCGGCAAAAACCCCAGTTAAGACAGCACCAAAAACAGCTCCGGCAAAAGCCAGACAGAAATAGCAATTAACGGTTAGCAAGCAGCATCCAGAAAACTGCTTCTAACCGTTAACTGTAAAGTGCCATGAAAATAATTGTTGCAGCAGATTCATTCAAAGGAAACATGATTGCTGCAGATGTTTGCGCTGCAATAGAAGAAGGAATCCTTAAGGCTGATGAGTCTGTGCAAGTGTTCTCTATTCCACTGGCTGATGGCGGAGAAGGAACAGCAGCATTAGTAACCCATGCCGCAGGAGGCCGTTTTATAAAGGGAATGGTAACAGGGCCGTTTGGTGATATGGTAGAAGCTGAATTTGGGCTTATCGAAAATGACCGTGTTGCAGTGATTGATGTTGCAAGCGCCTCTGGAATAGATCTGGTTAACAGGAACAGTCTCAATCCAATGAAAGCGTCAAGTTTCGGTACCGGCGAACTAATTGTAAAGGCTATGGACGCAGGAGCGGAAGAAATTATCATAGGGCTGGGGGGCAGTGCCGTGAACGACGGCGGCCTCGGAATGTTAAGCGCTCTTGGATTTAAAGCCCTGGACAGTAACGGGAATTCTGTTGGGCAGGGAGGCGAAGCGTTGACCAGAATCGCCGAATTTGACATTAGCGGCGCAGACAAGAGGTTGAATTCCGTTAAAATACAGGCCGCCTGCGATGTGAGCAACCCGCTGCTTGGCATTAATGGAGCATCCTTTGTTTTTGGCCCGCAAAAAGGGGCAACAACGGAGATGGTAAAAGAATTGGACGCAGGGCTGCAAAGACTTGCCAATGCATGGATAAAATCTGGACTTGCGGAAGATGCAGAACAACCTGGAGACGGTGCCGCAGGAGGCATTGGCGCGGCACTTAGGATATGTATGGGAGCTTCAATGGAATCAGGAGCAATGCTGGTTATGCGTTATACCGGTTTTTTAGAAAAGCTTAAGCACGCGGATTTAGTAATAACCGGGGAAGGCATGACCGATGCACAAACTGCAAGTGGCAAACTCTGTGCGGCAATTGCCTGCGAATGCCGCAAGGCAGGGGTTCCCGTTGTCCTACTCTCTGGAGCGATTGCCGGTAAAACAAGCGAACTGCTTTCAACCTATAATTATGCTGCCTCCATCTCCTGCGGTCAGATTGGTCTAGATGCCATGATTGCAGATTCCCGGCGCGACCTTGCCTTTGCCGCCGAAAACCTTATCCGTGCAATGAAGATTGGACAAGAAATCGGAGTTATTGTTCAACAGTTCCAGTAAAAAAATTTGTCCGCTACCGTTTGCAGCTTATATCCATAAAGTTAAAGAAAAGCCCCCGCACAGCATTCGCTGCGAACCAACTCTTTGGTAACTTGTGAAGCTATAGTTAATGGCCCACGGATTTACACGGATTATCACGGATTATTTTTAAATTTTAATTCTTAAAATCCGTGAAAATCCGTTTAATCTGTGAAAATCCGTGGTTATTGCATATATGCCTTAGCGAGAGGCCAAATGAAGTTACAGGCAAGCGTTGCCTAAACAATTTCTGCAATGGCATCGGCTGTTTCGCCGTTTGCGCCATTGCAAAGGGCAATTGGGATACAGCGTATTAAAGAACCGGGAGACAGGGAATGGCTTGCATTGTTTAACAGCAACTTCAGGTAATTTTCCGATACAGCCCTGCATTGCCCTAATTTTTCTTTTTCAACGACGGCCCATAACTTGTGGCCCAGCCAATACTGCGCGTAGTTTTTCCTGCCCTGCATTGCAATTTCCGTTAGGCGCTTTACCCTGAAGGCAGTTTCCCGTTCGCATACAGATCCTTTCATGCTGTAAGCTTCCGTTCCCTGCCGTTTTGAAAAAGGAAAGGCATGAATCCAGGCAAAATTGTTTTTTTCACAAAATGTTAAGGTTTGGCTGAATTCCTCTTCTGTTTCACCGGGGAAACCGGCAATAATGTCGCAGGCAAGGAAGGGATTTTCCTTTGCCGAACGAAGCTGCGTTATGCAATGACCTGCCCTCTGTGCATCATATGCCCTGCGCATTCTTTGCAGAACTGTGCCGCATCCTGACTGTAGTGAAAGATGAAAGTGAGGCCGAATTCGGGGATTTTTAAACACAGAAACAAGGTTTTCAGTAATTCCTTCGGGTTCCAGCGAGGCAAGACGCAGGGCAATTGCAGAGCTTCCTTTTAGCAAATAATCAAGAAGGCCGGCAAGATTAAATTCCTGCCAACGGTACTGAGTTATGTTTACCCCTGTTACCATGGCTTCGGAAAAACCGGAGTTTTCCAGAGACTGCAAGCGTTCCAGGGCAATCTGCGGCGAAAGGCTTACTGATTCGCCGCGTGCAATGCGCACCCGGCAATACGAACATTTGCTGTTGCAGCCTTCCTGAATTTTTAAATAACTGCGTGAATGAAGGGAAAATTCTTTTGGGTTAAAAGCAAAAGGAGAATTTTCGCCAATCTCTGCTGCCCAATTATTTAATGTTTGCCTTAGTGAAGCTGCGTTTATACTGCCGGAAACAATGCCGCAAGCCAATAAATAATCAGGCAGCTTAAGCAGGGAACTTTTTACTGCGCCTGCATTGCCGGCGGCAGCATTTCTTTTAAGAATAAAAAGGCGCCGCATATTGTACGCGTCTTCTTCGGAGGACAGGCTTTCTTCAAGATCCATTGCCGCATAGCAGCCTGCCGCAATGACAAAAGCCCCGGGATTTTCGCGCAGGGCTTTTCTCAGAACCCTGCGGGTTTTTTGATCTGCCTGTGATGTGACCGTACAGGAATTAACAATAATTATTCCCATGCCAAAAAATTTTTCACCAGGGGAAATTATTTTAAAACCTTTTGATTTAAAAGCATCAACCACAGCCTCGCTTTCTGCTTGATTCAAGCGGCAGCCAAGAGTATGTACTGTTACCGGAAGCATTAACCGCTCATCTGTTTTCCATTCTTGCAATGACACGGTCCAGCCCCCGGCGCGCATCGCTCATCTGCGGATAAAGTGACAAGGCCTTTTCATACGCAGTAACTGCATCAGTTAAACTGCCGGCATTNTCTCTTGCAAAAGCAAGCCTGGTCCACCATTGGGCATTGTTGGGCATCCAGTGCACTGCGGTAGTAAGCGCTATGTCCGCATGATGGAATCTGCCCATCCGAATATATATCTCTCCAATATAATAATAAACATTCTCTATGCGGGGACCGGAAGGGGCGGTATTGACATATTCCCGAAAATACCGCAGGGCTTCGCTGTTATTCCCCTGAAAATAATATGCCTCGCCTAATATTTCAACAACTCTCGCATCATAACGGTTTATGTCTCTGGCAATAAGCGCATAA
>WRNF01000113.1 GCA_009776715.1 Treponema sp.
AAACATGAATAAAACTAAAAAATATCCAATAAATTCCTTAGCGTCCGTCTAGCCCGCGGCAAGGTTTGTTGCAGTCCTGTAAAAATTTACTAATGGCATATTTTTCTGGTTTTGCAGTAAATTTGCAAGAGCCCTATATAACAGCTTTTTCATCTACGATGAAAAAGCTACCGCATTCCCCTACCCAGCGAATGCAGGCTTACAGTAATGGCAGAAAATGAATACCCAGAAACAGGGAACTTGAGTGGATGAGGGAAACTGACCGCTTAATAGCAAGGTACGGCACAGCAGCGGAATGACAATTCCTATTAAGCGGGCAGGTTTACCTCAGCCGAGCCTCACAATAACCCACTTTAGGGTATTCATTTTCTGGTTTTGCAGTAAATTTGCAATGAAAATTTTGCAATGCAAAATTTTCACAGCCCTATACATCCAGATTCTTCACCAATAGCGCATTGTCTTCGATAAACTCACGGCGGGGCTGAACCACCTCTCCCATAAGCGTGGTAAAGATATGTTCTGCCTCAACAAAATCATTAAGATGAACCTGAATAATGTTGCGTTTAACGGGGTCCATTGTTGTGTCGCATAACTGATCGGAGTTCATTTCGCCCAGGCCCTTGTAACGCTGGACGGAGACTTTTTCCGGATTTTTGCCAGATTCGGAAAGAAAGCGTTCTTTTTCAGAATCATCATACGCATAAAATGATTTTCTGTCATAACTAACCTTATACAAAGGCGGCATTGCAATGTAAACATGGCCTTGTTCTATAAGAGGTGTCATATAACGGTAGAAAAAAGTAAGCAGCAAGGTACGGATATGCGAGCCGTCAACATCGGCATCGGCCATGATAATAATTTTATGATAGCGAATTTTTGAAACGTCAAAGTCGCTGCCGCAGCCGGCGCCAATGCTGGCAATAATCGGCTGGAGTTTGTCGTTGGTAATAACTTTTTCAATGCGCTGCTTTTCCACGTTAAGCATTTTTCCCCAAAGCGGGAGTATGGCCTGATAACGCCGGTCCCTGCCCCCTTTGGCTGAACCGCCGGCAGAGTCTCCTTCAACAATAAACAATTCGCATTTAGCGGGATCTTTTTCGGAACAATCGGCAAGTTTACCGGGCAGGCCGGCGGAATCCATCGCGTTTTTCCGGCGGGTTGCATCCCGCGCCTGCCGGGCTGCAATGCGGGCTTTTGCGGCCAGCACTGATTTTTCCAGAATATTGTTAATTACATCGGGGTTTTTATCAAAATACAGTTCAAATTGCTCATTTACCACCGATTCAACAATGCCTTTCACTTCGGAATTGCCCAATTTGCCCTTGGTTTGGCCTTCAAACTGAGGATCGGGAACCTTCACCGAAAGTACTGCGGTAAGGCCCTCGCGCACATCGTCGCCGGAAAGAGTTTCGTCCAGTTTTTTTGAATGTTTGGATTTTTTAAGAAAATCATTTAAGGTGCGGGTTAATGCCGTCCTAAAACCGTTAAGGTGGGTGCCGCCGTCACGGGTGTTAATGTCGTTCACAAAACAAAACATTATTTCGTTAAAACCGTCATTATACTGGATAGCGCATTCCACTTCTACATTTCCGCCCAAGCCGTCATCGCGTACGCCTTCGACATACACAGGTTCTTTATGCAATACTGTTTTATTTTCATTAAGGTAATGCACAAAACTTTTTATCCCGCCTTCAAACATGAACTCGTGAACTTTGGGAGCAGAAAGGCGTTCATCGCGGATGATAATTTTTAAGCCTTTGTTCAGAAAGGCTAATTCCCGCAAACGGTTGCCAAGAGTGTCAAAGTTGTGCGTGGTGGTTTCAAAAACTGAAGTATCGGCCTTCCAGCGTACAACAGTTCCACGGCGGTCCGGTGAATATTGGTAAGGCAAGGCATCGGCATTTATTTCATGGACAGGGCCTTCGGGTATGCCGATTTTGTAATACTGCGTATGAATTTTTCCGTCCAAGTGAACAAAGACCTCGCACCATTCGGAAAGGGCGTTCACTACAGAAACCCCTACCCCGTGAAGCCCGCCGGAAACTTTGTAAGACTTTTTGTCAAATTTTCCCCCCGCATGAAGCCTGGTCATTACCAGTTCCAGGGCACTGACCTTCTCGGTAGGATGAATGCCAACAGGTATGCCGCGGCCATTGTCCTCTACCCTGACAATGTCATTCCCTTCCAGAATGATAAGAATTTCTGTGCAAAATCCCTGCATTGCTTCGTCTATTGCGTTGTCTACCACTTCAAAGACAAGATGATGCAGGCCGTCTATACCGGTGGTGCCTATGTACATTCCAGGCCGCTTGCGGACAGCTTCCAGGCCTTTAAGAACGGTAATGTTTTGTGCTGAGTAATTATTGTTCATTTTTATGTTCCGTTTTTCTTATCGGGCATATTCAGTTATTCTGGTTTCCCTGATAATTGTAACCTTTATGCGGCCGGGGTACCGCAAATCGTTTTCTATCTTCTTGGCAATTTCCTTGGCAAGATCCCTGGTTTGTTCATCGCTGACTGTTTCATTATTCACAAGTATGCGAAGTTCCCGCCCGGCCTGAATTGCATAAGCATTGGCAACACCGGAAAAATCTTTTGCTACATTTTCAAGGTTTTCCAGCCGCTTGATGTAGTTGTCCAAAGTTTCTTTGCGGGCGCCCGGCCTGGCAGCAGATATGGCATCGGCTATCTGCACAATCACTGCTTCAATGCAGGTTGGCTCAATGTCATTGTGATGACTGCCAATGGCATTTATGATTCTAGGATCTTCGCCCATTTTGCGGGCCATGTCCATGCCGATTTCCGCATGGTTCAGATCAGAATCAGAATCGATGCCTTTTCCTATATCGTGCAGCAGAGCGGCTCGCTTTGCCAAATCACGGTTGCAGCCGATTTCTGCGGCAAGAATTCCCGCAATAACGGCAACTTCCCTTGAATGGTTTAGCACATTTTGACCGTAACTGGTGCGGAAATACAGACGCCCCAAAGCGCGAATGCCGTCCTGTTTGATATTATGAATGCCCAGATCAAAAAGCACTTTTTCTCCCTCTTCAAAAATCTTTTGAGAGATGTCCTTGCTTACTTTGGCAACAATTTCTTCAATTCGTGCAGGATGAATCCGCCCGTCCATCACAAGCCTGTCAAGCGCCACTTTGGCAATTTCCCTTTTCACAGGATCGAAACAGGAAATAACCACCGCTTCCGGCGTGTCGTCAATGATGATGTCTGCGCCGGTAAGCGTTTCCAAAGTGCGGATATTCCGCCCTTCCCTGCCGATAATTCTGCCTTTCATTTCATCATTTGGCAGGTTCACCGTGGTTACCGTAACATCGCCGGTTACCTCGGAGGCAAAGCGCTGGATGGTAGAAACAAGTATGTCCCTTGCCTTTTTTTCGCCGTCAAGATTTGCCTCCTGCTCAATTTTGTTGATTAATGCCTGAGCATCGCGTTTTGCTTCGCTTTCAAGATCTCTAATGATAAGCTCCTTGGCTTCATCAGAACTTAATCCTGAAATTCGCTCCAGTTCAGCGCGGTAACGTTCTTCTTCTTTAAGCAGCGCATTCTCGCGTTCCTGGCATACTTTTTCCCTTCCGGACAGAACTTGCTCTGTCCGTTCAATTTGAGAAACTTTTTTATCTATTGCATCTTCCTTCTGAACTACACGGCGTTCCATCCGCTGCAGCTCAGCCCTGCGTTCCCGGGTCTCTTTTTCCTGCTGGTTCCGTTCATGGATAACTTTTTCTTTTGCTTCGAGGATTATCTCCTTCCCTTTAGCTTCAGCTTCCTTTATCGCATCCTGTTTTATACGGTCGGCGCGTTGCTCCGATGCCGTAAGTTGAAATCTGGCGTACAGCCATCTAATAATCCAGCCTAAAGTCAACCCGGCAAGAGGGAGGATAGTATATAATATCCATTCAAGCATAGCTTAACCCCTTACCGAAAATTGGGCTATAATTCCTGCCCATTATAATATAGGGTTAAATGATATTATAATACCGTTAAAATGTCAAGGCAAAATCGGTAAAATTCCTGCAATTCTCCTCAATTAATTAATAAATCTAATAAATCTGCTGGAATTATTATCACACACAACAATTAACCGCTTAATAAGTAATTTAATGACCCTGCCGTACCCTAAACTTGCTTCTTATTGCTCTTCCTTATTTGCTATTTTGTCAACATACACCCGAGGAACGCGTTTAGTGATGCTGCAGACAATGTCATAGGGAATGGTGCTGGATATTTCTGCAAAATCTGCTGCGCTGAGCGCTTGGCCGCCGAAAATCACAGCTTCATCCCAGCGGTGCACAGCAGGGACTGGCCCTAAATCGGCCATGCTTTGATCCATGCAAATTCGTCCAACCATCGGATACGCGCTGCCGTTAATTAAAACCTGCCATTTGCCGGCGGCAAGGAAAGGAAGGCCGTCGGCATAACCTGCTGCCAATATGCCGATTGTGGTGTCCCTTGGTGCTTTCCATGTTCTACAGTAAGAGATTGATTCGCCTTTTTTCAAATGTTTCATGTACACAACATTGGTACGGAATTCCATAACAGGCTCCACTTGCAAAGGCGGCACGGCGGTATTTGTTTCATTAACGAGCTTGTAGCCGTACAGCAAAATTCCCGGCCGCACCATATCGTACCATGCCTTTGGATGCAGAATAACCGCGCCGGAATTTGCCGCATGAATTATGCCCGGATTTATGCCTGCCGCCACTATGTTCTCTACCGTTTGGTTAAAACAAGAAATTTGCCCTTCCGTGTATGCAATGTCATCTTCGGCGGCGGAATCGGCGGCGGCAAAATGAGTGGCGGTTCCCACAAGGTCAAGGCCGGCACAACCGGCAATGAATTTTGCAAGCGGCAGGGCATCTTGGGGACGGCAGCCCATGCGTCCCATGCCGGTATCTATTTTTAAGTGAACGGGCAGCCGGATTTTTGCCGCTAAAGCAGCAGCGTCAAGCATATGCGCAAATTCGCTGTCCGAAACAAAGGGAGTAAGGCAATTTTCTATAATCAAGGGAATTTCAGAAGGCAGGGCCTGGGAAAACAGCAAAACCTGTCCTGTTATTCCCTCTTTACGCAATTGCATTCCTTCCTGCGCATCCGCAACCCCCAGGCAGGAGGCTCCAGCTTCAACGCTTGCTCGGGCAATGCAGGCTGCTCCGTGTCCGTAAGCATCCGCTTTAACCGGCACGCATATCTGCCTTTTTTGCCCTATTCGGCTTCTAACAGCCTTAAAATTTCTGTAAAATGCATCTAAATGCACTAATGCCCTTGTAGCCCGCATGAAAAAAAGTATATCAATTTTTAATAAAAAAAACCTCAAAAAAAACAGCAAAAGCTGTTTTTTTTGAGATGGGTAGCAGGGTACTGCTACCCACAACTGAATAGTTACTAATTAACTTAATTAATTGACTATTTCCGAATTTTTACACAGTCTGTATTTCCCGTTTCTTCATTCCTCTGAGGAAACCATTAGCAGGAAACAGCATCGGCGCCGGATTTTATTGCCTGAACATTCATTGGAATAAAATGATGCTTGTCTTCCGTAAAAAAGTTCTTTAGAATTTCCTCGATATGGTTAAGAGAAAAAGCCCCTGTAAGTTTTGCCATTGCACCTAACGCAACCATGTTGGCAAACCGGGCATTTCCAATTTGTTCCGCAATGCCGGTTGCTTTTATATTCACAATTTTTATGTCATCACGATGGGGAGTTTCCTTGACCAGGCTGGTATTTACCAGCAAAATGCCGTTTTCTTTTAAAATGCCCTCGCAAACAGGCAGCGAATCGCTGTTCATTACCAATGCAGAATCTGGTTTTATAACTAAAGGGCTGGCAATTTCTTCATCCGAGACAATAACGCTTGCCCTGGCAACTCCTCCGCGCTTTTCTGCCCCGTAAAAAGGGAAAAAGGTGACATTTTTGCCTTCCTGCATGGCACAGTACACCCAAATTTGCCCTAACGATACAATTCCCTGCCCTCCGAATCCGGCAAAAAATGATTTTTCTGTCATAACACTGCCTCCCCTGAATTTAATGTGTTTTTTATTTCTCCCAGCGGAAATACAGGGATCATGTTTTTTTCCAGCCATTCCACCGAAGCAACGGTGTCTATGCCGCCCCAATTAGTGGGGCATGTTGAAAGCACTTCTACCATGGTAAAACCTTGGCCGGAAAGCTGCGCTTCAAAAGCTTTTTTTATGTACTGCCTGGTTTTGCGGATATTTGCCGCATTGTTTACTGCCCCGCGGGCAATATAGCGGCTTCCTTCCAGTGTTGCAAGCAGCTCGCAGACATGAACAGGATAACCCATGCCG
This sequence comes from Treponema sp., assembly GCA_009776715.1. The sequence continues at coordinate 6,325 of WRNF01000113.1, forward strand.
GCTTCATTGGGATCGCGGCCATTGGGGGCGGTTGTAGCTTTTTGCCCAATCAAAGTAGTGGGCGCCATTTGGCCGCCGGTCATGCCGTAAATTGCGTTGTTGACAAAAATGGTAGTAAATTTTTCGCCCCTGTTTGCAG
>WRNF01000114.1 GCA_009776715.1 Treponema sp.
AAAATTATTATACGTCGCCGCTAAAGCGGCTTGTACTACCGTGAAAATCAAGAGGGGAACCTTCGCCGCCATGCGGCTCGGTTGAGGTGCCGTGGCTATTGATTATATGCCTTAGCGAGAGGCCAAATGAAGATACAGACAAGCCTCCGCGCCTGACTGTGATGAACCTTCTATGTTGCAGCTTTGTAAAAATGTAAAAACTGCATATTTTTCTTTTTGCTGTAATTTTGCAAGGCAAAATTCCCAAGGCAAAATTTGCCCCTTTTCTATTTAATAGACGAAAATAAAAAATATTCTAAAAAATAATTGATTTTGTTTCACAATTTAGTATATAATTAAAATGCAACTTTATTGACGAATGGAGCGAGATCGCGACCGTGCTTGCACGGGCATGATTGCAAACCAAAGGTTTGCTTGGCGAATGAGGAAACGAAGGGTTTAATACCCCGCGGCTTGCCGCGGAAAGCCGCTAGGCGGCGGGTGCAGGGCTTGCCCTGCGGTATTATACCCTTTATTCCCAATCAAGGAGTCTGTTGCACTTTAAATTATCTACACTGTAATTTTGGAGGAAAATTATGAAAGTTTTTTTAGTCGGAGGAACCGGGCTTTTAGGCAGTGCATGCGCTGCAGAATTAATTCAAAAAGGACATCAGGTAAGCGCAATTGCCCTGCCTCCCGTGCCGGAAGGAGCCAAACTTCCGCCGGAAATGAAACTGGATTTTAAAAGTTATCTTAGCCTTTCTGACGAGGAAATCCGAGAACATTTAAATGGCTGCGACGGGTTAGTTTTTGCTTCCGGCGTTGATGAACGTGTTGAAGGGCCTGCGCCCATTTTTGATTTCTTCAACAAATACAATGTCCAGCCGCTGGAAAGAATTTTACGCATCGCCAAAGAATGCGGGGTAAAACATTCGGTCATCTGCGGATCCTATTTTTCTCACTTTGATAAAATATGGCCGGAAAAAGAATATTCCCGCTGGCATCCGTATATTCGAAGCAGAAGAGAACAGGAAAAAATGGCCTTAAGTTTTGCGGACGAAAATTTCAGCGTGGCAATACTGGAGCTTCCCTATATTTTTGGAGCGCAGGAAGGGCGTGAACCCGTGTGGACGCTGGTTGTAAAAGTGGTAAGGGGAATGAAAGGAGTTACCATGTATCCGGGCGGCGGAACTGCAATGGTCACGGTAAAACAAGTAGGACAAGCGCTTGCAGGCGCGCTTGAAAAAACAAAAGGGGGGCAATGCTGGCCTATCGGTTATTATAACATGAAATGGAAAGATTTCCTAAAAATTGTGCATAAAAGCATGGGTATGCCTGGAAGGAAGGTGCTTACTGTTCCAAAATGGATGCTGCGCTTAGGAATGAAATCTATGGAAAAAAAGCTTAGGTCATCGCCCGATTCCGAAGGCGGATTGTACATGCCTAAATTCCCCGAATTACAGTGCGCGTATACCTTCATTGACAAAGAATTAGGCTGTATCCCTTTGGGAGTAGAGGAAGATAATATTGAATTGGCAATCAGCGAATCAATACGCGTGTCAATGGATGCTATGGACGGTAAAATAAAAAATCTTGTTTCAATGAAAGGTGAATAAATTGACAAAAATCTGTTACTTTAGCGGCACAGGCAATACCCTGTGGTCTGCAAAAAAAATTGCAGCGCTTATTGGCGGTGAATGTGAGTTAATTAATATCGGCATGGAAGTACAAAAAGAAGAAATTGTGCTGGAAGCCGATGCTGTTGTTATTCTTTTTCCGGCTTATGCTTACGGCGCTCCGCTTGCGGTGCACCGTTTTGTAAAGAAAGCTGTTTTTAAAACCCCGTATACCGCTGTGTTTGTAACTTTTGGAACCAGTCCCGGAGGCGCCTTAGCTGAAATTCGGCGCATTCTGAAACGAAAAAAAATTGGCGCTGTTTTTTTTGGCCGTATTCCCGCCGTCGAAAATTATATCGCTATTTTCGGCGTGCAAAAAGAGGCAACAATCGAAAAACGCCTGCTTATGCAAAGAGAAAGCACCGAGGAAGCGGGGCGCTGCATTTTAGAACGAAGAACAAACCGCATAAATGTCTTACGCCCAATTTCGGCTTTTATTTCTCTGCTTTTTTCGCTAGGAGTAAAAGTCTTTTACAAGCGTTACAAAGTCAGCGCGGATTGCACCGGCTGCAGAATTTGCGAAAAACTATGCCCGGTTTCTGCGATTCAGATTAAGGAAGGGCTTCCGGTTTTTTCCAATAAATGCGAGCATTGCCAGGGCTGCCTTAATTGGTGTCCCGTAAAAGCCATTAGTTTTGGGCGGTTAAAATCAGGCACTCCGCGTTACCATCACCCGGAAATTGCACTCGAGGAAATATACCGGTAAATTACTTTATAATAACTTTCACAGAAGCGCAGAGGAAAAAATGGTATGAAAGAAAAGGGATTTGCTTTAGTTACCGGAGCAAGTTCAGGCATAGGTTTGCAAATAAGCCATGCATTAGCCCGGCGCGGATACCCCATCCTGCTTGTGAGCAATGAAGATGAAAAAAATGCCTCCGTTGCAAAAGAAATACGCGATAAATTTAACGTAAACGCAACGCCGCTTTTCATGGACCTTTCCCAAAGAGATTCCGCTCAAAAAGTGTTTGATTTCTGCAAAAACAACGGGATAAGGATTGAAATACTGGTAAACAATGCGGGAATTTTCTTTTTTAGGGACATAACCGATACAAAAAGCGAGCTTGTTGAAAAAACAATCAACCTGCATATACTTACGCCGACCCTGCTCTGCCGGCTTTTTGCAGAAGAAATGATCAACAATTATTCGCAGAGAAACCGGAAAAGCTATATCTTGAACATAGCGTCTATTGCCGCCTGGATGAATATGCCTGGCATTGCCCTGTACAGTTCCACTAAAAGTTACCTTCGCAGTTTTTCCCGGTCCATGCGCTGCGAAACCATTGAAAAAGGCCTAAGCATAACAACAATTTGCCCCGGAGCAGTGGCAACTGGCCTGTACGGGCTTGCAGCGCCGCTTATGCGCCTTGGAATTCGCCTGCGCATTATAATTACTCCCGACCGCCTTGCCCGTGCCGCATTAAAGAAAATGTTCAAAAAAAAAGCGGAATACATTCCCGGCGGCATTATTAACCGTATCTTTGTCTGCTTTGTAAAAATTCTGCCGGAAGCCGCAGTCAGGCGCTTAAAAAAGTTAATCGATAAAAAAATGACCTCGCTAGCAGCAAGGCGGTAGCTTTTTCAAATCTTTGTTTTGAATTTTTTTTTAAGAGGGCTGTGAAAATATACTGTAAATAACAAAAATTTACGGATACTTTAAAAACAGTATAAATTTTGACATGGATTTCTTGAATTTTAGGGAAAAAATCTTAAATATTTACTCTGTACCTGCGAACATTAGGTTCGATGCGTCTTTGCGTGAGTTATTTCCAAAAAATAGTTTTCCTATAAACTCCCAAGAAAACTGTCAGGCTTTTCTATTTCCAAGCTGCCGCCGGAAACTTACACCATTGTCAAAAACAACTTCTAAAAATGAATACTTAATAAGGGCAATGGCACCTTGTACAGTTCCGATAAGCCAGGGAGCGGCAAAAACTGAACCAAAAAATCACTTGTTTAATCGAGAATTTCCAAAACTGTGTGTTTGCCTGTTTTTGCAGTAGCGGCCATTAAGACTGTTCGGATTGCCCTTGCAATGCGCCCATGTTTGCCTATTACCTTACCAATGTCTTCTTCGGCAACACGAAGTTCCAGAATCGTTGATTTTTCACCTTCAACCACATTGACATTTACTTGTGAAGGATCATCAACAAGAGATTTTGCAATATATTCAACTAAATCTTTTTCCATGTTTTCCTCTTTTAATTTAAATAAAGACCTTTTTTATTAAAAATCTTCCGTACAGTGTCACTGGCAGTGGCACTTTTTGCTAACCATTCTTTTGCCTTTTCCATATCAAACATTATCTGCTTGCCTTCTGCTTCAATGGGATGGTAATACCCCAGCTCGTCAATGGTTTTACCATCTCGCGGACTTCTTTTATCCATTACTACAATCCGATAATATGGACGCTTCTTAGTTCCAAATTTTTTCAGCCGAATTCTTGCGCTCATCGCTCCTCCAGAGTTCTTTAAGTAGTAATATATTATAGAAATAATCAATTTATGTCAAGCAAGCGTTCTTGTAAATTTACTGCAAAAAGAAAAATATACCGTTATTACATTTTTACAAGGCTGCAACATAGATGGTTTATCACAGGCAAGCACTGGGGTTTGTCTCTAACTTGAAAAAAGGGGTTAGGGGTTAGGGGTCAGGGATTAGGGGTTTTGTTTGTAAGTGTATCGTGATGTTTTCTCGATTATCTAACGAACAACAATCCCTGATCCCTGATCCCCGATCCCCGTTCCCTACTCAAAAGTTACCTCATGGTTGGTTCGCTGCGGTGCGGCGGCTCGTTTCTTCTTTTTATCTCCCATTGAGAGGATATCATTCCGGCAAGCATCAATAGAAACCCTATCATCGTTGCCGTGCTAAATTCTTCAGAGAGCAGTAAAGCTCCTCCTAAAGCCGCGAAGGATCCTTCAAAACAAAGGATAATGGTGGCATGAGCAGGAGGGGCATCACGTTGAGCAACTGCCTGCAGGGTATAGGCAATTCCAACTGAGGCAAGCCCGCCGTAAAGAATGGGAATAAATGTTTCAAAGGCAATGGGAATGCTGCCATTGGATATTCCAGCAAGCAGATCAGGAAATGCAATCCAGTCAAATTTACCGGCTTGCATTAATGCAGGGGCTGCCCAAGCGAAGATGTCTTTGATATACGGTTCTGCAATGAACGCACCGGCAAGCGATAAAATACCGCATACTGCAAACTGTCCTGCCGAGAATGCAATGGGGTTAATTTTCTTTACAAAGTGATCGACTAACAGTACATGGCATGTCCAAAATAACGCGCTTATCATAGTAATTATATCGCCGGGATTAACTGAACTTAGGCTGCCGGCATTGCATACAAAATATAAACCAGCAATGGCAAATAATGAACCAATCCATGTTGCAATTCCTGTTTTTTTACCAATAAATATTCCAAAAATCGGCGTTAGTATTACATATAACCCAGTAATAAACCCGGCCTTGCCTGCTGTGGTAAAGATCAATCCGAACTGTTGCACAATTACCGCTACAAACATGCAAGATCCGGCTATAAGCGAGATAATTAAAAAATTTAAACTGCCTGATTTTTCTTTCGCGTTAAAAATGCTGCTAGACGGCATTTTTACGCTGTATGTAATTTTTTTTTGAATAAAAATTAAGGGCAGCAGGGAAATGCTGCCCAGAATAAACCTTATGCCGTTATACGCAAAAGGGCCGGTAAAATTAAGGCTAAAACGCTGGGCTACAAAACCAAAGCCCCATATCCCGGCGGTGAGCAAAAGAAAAATATCTGCCCGCAAAGAACGCTTTTGCATAACGCGGATAAAAAAATGTTCAGTTTTTTTGTTTTACTGTTCTCTGATAATTGTATCCTTATAACCTGCTTTATCCAGTATGTCCAGTACCGATGATAATTCTGCTTCACTTACATTTTTTATTACCACACGGTAAAAATCTTCGTTTCGTTCATATTCCGGAGATAATCCTGTTTTTTGCAGATTTGCATAGGTCTCCACCGCGTTTTTTGCAATTTTATACGCGCCTACCTGCAGCTTGAAAAATTTATTCGATGCAGNAGGAGGAGGANTAANTTCCGGAAAATATACAATTGGTTCATTTGGAAGTTCGCTAGAAACAGTTACTGTCGGTTCTCCCTGCTGCGTATTTGGCGGATAAATAATTATAGTGATTGGTTTTTCGGGAACATAAGTCTCTGTTACCACAACCGGCGGCGGGGGCGTTGTTGTAATTACAGATGTTGGTATGCCTGATCTATCCAGGGAAAGGATAGGCGGCGGGGGTGGAGGCGTTGTTGTAATGGTAGAACTAACAGATGGCGGCTTTTCTTGAAGAAAGTTCGGCGGCATTATTCTTTCCGGATATAAGGGATGACCTAAGCGTATTACCTCAATAGAGACATAAGCTACTCCCCTGGAAGTCATATCAAGCTGTTCAGCCGCTGCCCGGGAAACATCAATTATCCTTTCTGGAACAAAGGGTCCCCTGTCGTTTACTCTTACTGCTACCTGGCGGTTGTTGTCTTTGTTGGTAACAAGCAAAAATGTGCCAAAAGGCAAAGAAGGATGGGCAGCAGTAAACTGCGAAGAATCGAATAATTCCCCCGATGCTGTCGGCCTGCCTTCAAATCCAGGGCCGTACCACGAAGCAAGGCCTTCCTGCGCAAGATTTTCTGTAGCAGAAAATGATTGAGCTGCAGCAAATTGAGAAATGCACAGCATTGTAATTAAAACGGCAATTATTTGCATATTTATTCTTTTCATGATAATAATATCGGCA
>WRNF01000115.1 GCA_009776715.1 Treponema sp.
CCAGGGCCGGGGCGTTTTCCGCCCGGAATGAAGGCATTTCCGCCTTGCTGCCGCCGCCGAAACAGGCTGGCAGTAAGACGCTGGCTGCNAAATAACCAAAAAAAGAGGGAACTGTCTCCGCCTTTCGGTTTAGCGGGAGCAGCGACTCCCGCCTGGAAACAATTCCCTTTTCTACCCTGTCGCTGCAAGGTCTTTATTTAATTTCAAGATTATCTTAAATTTAAATAATTGTCAAGTATTTTTCAAGATTATCTTAAAAAATAAATTCTTTTTTCTGCCGATAATAAAATCAATGAAAACAATCATCGGCTATACCATATCTGACCTAATGGAAAAAACAGGCAAATCCCGTAACGCCATTGAATCATGGATATGCATTCACAAAATAAAACCCTTAACCAATGAGGTTATTTACCCCCCGGACACCCTCGACAAACTGCTGCGGGCCAGGCGGGGCAGGCCGCCGAAAAAACAAGCCTAATTAACCCCCCAAAAAAATCCTCTTAAAAAAGGCTTAATTAGCCTTCCCCGCCGCCACGGTTCAGGCTAATTAAGCCCTCTCTCTTCCCATTGGCGGCAGGGTTATTGATATTCAATAATATTTGAAATATCAAATTATGCTTAGATTATACTTTGTTATATCAAACTTGTCAAGCAGCTATTTCGCTTTTTCAAACTTTTTTTTCTTTTATTTTGCCGAAATTTATATATGTGCAACTGTTTTTGGGATAACATAAAAAGAGCTTTGAATAGGCTAGATAAACCCGATTCGTGGCTTATTAAAGAAGCTGGTTTAGGAAAGACAGCTATCATTAACGGCCAGAAACGGAATACGTTTCCGGCTGTTGATAAGGCTTACAGGTGTGCTAAAGCATTAGGTCTTTCCATTGAGGAACTGGTAGCCGGTGAAGAGGGGGCGGAATTAGTTAGGGGAATCGTCAGGAACGACTCCAGGGCAATGCGGGTTCCCGACCGGATCAGGGGCATTGCGGAAGGGCTGCTGCTGCTTGACGATGACCAGCTTGTGGGCATAGAGGCCAATGTCGCTGCGCTGGCAGGGGTAAAAAGGGGCGAAGAGGAGCGGAAGGCCGGGTAACGGAATTCCCAAAAAGAGGCATATATGCGGGTGATTAAATTTGGGGGTAAATTTAAGGTTTTATGAAATATACGGCTCAGTTTTGTAAAGCTTGGACTGGAAAATGGGAATTTGATGCCATTGACGACGCCAGAGCGTGGGAAAAAGCAAAGAATTATATAAAAGGCCATGTACAGTCGGTAATAGTTGATATTGCTGCCATATATGAATCGGACAATAATAACAAACAAATCCGTAAACTGCCTGAATATGCAGAATGCAAAAGAATAACAGCAAAAATTGAACGAGAAAAAAAGGAAAAAAGAAAAGAAATAATTTATATAGCATATTTTACAGACGGTACCCGTTCCGAACCTTTTGCTGTAAAAAACATCCTTCAAGAAACAGATTCAAAATATACAACCCAAAAATCATTTGTAGAAGAAACTGCAAAACAAAAATTTACAAAAAAAATAAAAACAGTGAAAAATTCTTTAAAGGCTGCCTATAGAAACAATAAAAAAGCAGCCATAGAGGAGATTTTATTAAATGAAAAAGCAGTATATAAGGCATATTTCAGTGATGGGGCTTGTTCTGCGCCATACATTGCTGAAATAACTGTTAATAATATTAGTGCAAAAAAAAAGGCTAAATTCAAATTAAAGCAACACGCTGAGTATAATGGGCTTGATGTAAATAAATTGAAAGTAATAAAAATAGAAGAACTGAACGAAGACAAAAATTTTATTCCAAACAGGGATTTTTTAGCAAGAAATAATAGAAGAAAAGAAACTAAAATGCAAACAAGGAAAAACCGCTTTATTGAGAATGTGGAGATATAAATGGATAAAATTGTTTTGAAATACCTGTCCTCAAAAAATGAAATCACTGAGCGTGAAATATCAAATGTATCTTCAAAAATAACAAGTAATATGAATAGAGTAATTAATGCGGTCTGCCATTTAAGACATGAAGTAAGAAGTTTTAATTTAGACAATGTTTTAGAAATTAAAATTAACAATGAAATAATAGATAAAGAGATATTTTGGAAAAATAATTTTAATGATAAAAATAATTTAATAAAAAATTTTGATAAAATGGTAAAGAAAAAGAAAAAAGAATATGATGAATATGTTTTTTTTATAGAATCCTGGAAAAATAGTTTAAATAATAAAAAAAATTTATTAAATGATTTGGATAAAATGTTAAAGAAAAAGGAAAAAGAATACGATGAATATGTTCTTTTCGCAGAATCAATGAAAAAAACTATTTCTGAAATATAGTATATATATTATTGCAATTGTATTGCTTTGCGGCGGCACAAAATCCACGCAAACGCAAAATATTAAAAAAGCCAGAAAAATGGCGGAGGAAATCTAAATGCTTAAAACAAAAAAATTTGACGTTACTGATTATCTTAAAACTGAAGAAGAGATCTCGGCATACCTTAACGCATTTTATGAAGACGGGGATTATAAATACATCCCTGCCGCGCTTGCTGAAATTGCGAGGGCCCGTAAAGCCATGGCGGTTGCGGCAAAGGCTGCCGGCGTTACCCGTACCAATCTGTATCAGTCTCTTTCTGCGGAAGGCCGCCCAGCCTTTGACACTGTTGCTAAGGTTGCCCATTCGCTTGGTTATAAAATAACAGGAGAAACATCATGAAAACTGATGAAAAAATAACCCTTGAAAAATGGGACCCGGCTAAATACATCACTACCAAAGAGGCAGTGATAGCGCACATTGAAGCGGCGCTTGAAGAAAACAATACGGAATTATTCTTATCCGTTGTCAGCGACATTGCGCGTTCCAAAGGCATGGCTAAAATCGCCCGTGAATTAGGCGTAAGCAGGGAAGGCTTGTACAGATCCTTGGCTCCTGCCGGGAACCCGTCTATTGAAACAGTGTTCAAACTGCTTGACATTCTCGGCCTGCGGGTGAAGCTGGAGCCGAAAGCCGCGTAAGGCCGCCCAAAAAAACCTGACCTTCTCATTCGCCCTCCTTCATGCCCCAAAAAAAGCCGATAATTATACCGGAGGATATTATGGATAATGAAAAAACGGCCGTCATAGATTTTTTTTGCGGCATTACTCCCCAATCAGCGCAAACGCTGGTATCTGTTGTCAATAACGCCATTGAAAACCAGGCATCCAAGATTATCATCCGGCTATCCTCAAGGGGCGGCGATTTGGCGCCGTCTTTTGGCGCATACCATTTTTTACGGTCAACCGGAATTCCTTTGTCTGTTTGCAATTTTGGAAACATAGAGTCATCTGCTGTCCTCCTGTACCTCGCCGCTGATACCAGAACCGCTGTTGCCCACAGCCAATTCTTGATTCATCCCTTCCATTGGACATTTCCGCCCGGTCCCGTGCGGGTTCCCGCTATCAAAGAGGCTGTCGCTTCCCTGGACTTTGATGCCGGCCGCTATGCTGATATTTTCAATGAGCGCACCAGCGGAGCGGAGAAGCGAATTGACATCCTCAAGTGCCTTGAAGGCAACCCGCTTGTTATAGGGGCACAGGAAGCCCTCCTTTGCGGCATTACCACCGTAGACCCCGCTGAACAGGCATTTCCGGCAGGGGCACTCCGTGCCTGGATTGTCGAGCCTTAAATAATCGCTTCCCCAGCTCATAAAAAACCCCTCCTATTCATTCCCCGCCCTCCTTCATGCAGCCAAACAAGTTGACGTTCCCGCGTTTTTCGCGCATTATTAAACACAGGAGGGCATAATTATGAGCGATCAATACCGCCAGGAACTGGAACGCTGGAAACTGCAAAACGACTACAACTGGAAGCTGTTTGACGGCAGCAAAGAACGGATCGGCATGCTTAACCGCCGCCAGTACGAAACCGACATGGCCGCCAGCAAATGGCTTATGTCCATAGCCGCCGGTTCCTTCGGGCTTTCTTTTGCGTTTATCGAAAAATTTGTCGCCGTTGCCGAGGCTGTTCATGTCCCGCTCCTTATTGCCGCATGGTCTTGTTTCATTGCCGTCATTGTCCTGGAAATAACAAGCATGGCCGCAAGCTCGTTTTTGCATACCGCCCTTGCCGAAGAAGAAGCAAAAATGCTGCTTCTAAAGTACGAAGGGAAACAAACCGAATATAAAAGAAGAAGCATCTTTTTCAACATTATTGCAGCGCTTGGGTATGCTTCGTTATTGCTGTTTGCCGGGGGTTCAATTTGCCTCTTAACTTTCATCGGAAAAAACCTCGCTGTTTAGCCGCGTCTGAGGGCAAGCCGGGCGGGCAAGGACTATTTTCAGTTCCTGCGCCTCCGGGCCTTCCCTGGATGCCGCTTCAACCATAAAACCCAAGGGCTTAACCGCTTTTTCCACTTCCGCAATCAACGCGCCGAATTCCTCGCTCATGCGCTTCTCCTGCTTTCTTCGGGGGCGGAGGAGGCAGCAAGCCCGTACTCTTTCTTGATGCCGTTTTCAGCTTTAAGCACCGTATTGGTATAAGCTAAGACATCAATCCGCCCGGAATCTGACAACTGCCTGTAGGCTTCCTGCATTTCTTTTTCATCTTTCACCATAACGTTTTCTCCGTTCTTAATTATTAAACAAATATATTTAATTTTTAAGATTTTGTCAAGCGTTTTTCTTAATTTTTAAGAAATTTACTTGATTTTTTTCTAGTAACATAAGATAATAAATATATGAAGGAAAAAGAGGATATTATTGCCAGATTTATCAAGATAAGGAAAGAATTCGGTCCTACTCAGGAAAAATTTGGAAAAAGGCTAGGTTTTTCAGACGGTTCTATATCTTTAATTGAAGCAGGAAAAACCTCTATCAATGAGAAGCACATAAAACTTATATCCGGGGTATTGGGCATAAGCGAGGAATGGCTCCGCTCCGGTGAAGGCGAAACATACAAGGATGGCAAGGCACCATCCGAAGACGCAATGCTTGAGATGTTCCGCGCTCTATCGCCGGAAGGCCGAAGGCTGGTTCTTGATTATGTAAATGTGGTGCTAAAAAACGAAAAAGCAATGCAAGGTAAAGTTGTGCAGGAAAAAGGGGATATTCATCCGGAGGGGCTGAGGGATGCGGGATAAACTCAAGCATTGGGTATATTTTCAATAAAGAGGGGAAAAAGATTTACGGGGATTATTACCCCGGGTGAACATGCCGGTAATGTAACCGAAGGGCAATTTGAAAAAAAGCAAAATATTCTCTAATAACCGCTTGCAAAACCGAGTAGTATAGTTTACATTTTAATATAGCAATGAACTATGGAGGATAAATAAGTGAATAACATGGAAGCCGCTGTCGCGGCCATCAGAACATGCAGAACACAAAGTTCCCTCGATGATATGCTGGCTCGATTCGAGCTGACAAGCAGTCAGGAAATAATCGACTGTTTGAACGATTGTATGTACAGCCCCACAAGGTTTTTCTCTTCAAGTAAAGTAACTGTAGAAGAAGACCTCGAACTTACAAAACAGATTTTCTTGGCGGGAACATGGCGCCTCAATGANTTCTATGACCGCATGGGCATTCCATCGAAAAACAAGGCGGAAGCCGCAATTGCCTGATTTCAAAGTAACACCTGAGCTTATCGGCAAAATTTCAAGCGCATTCAGCATACCCAAAGAAAAGGTAACCGTTTACCATGATATGTATCAGGAAACAATATCAACAGCAATAAAGCAGCAATATCTCGCTCATGTTATCAGGACGATGGAAGAAGCGCTCAGGAAATTGCCGGATAATGAAATGTTCCGTATAATTTGCACGCCGGTCGCCGAGGACTCAAAAAATATCGGCATTGCAAGCGCCCATTATTATAAAGGGCGTTTTTTTGCTATATATTATCATCCAAAAACAAACGAAAAGCAGTTGCGTATTATGCTTGCCCATGAACTGGGGCATCTGTTTCTTATTGAGCTTGTTAACACGGGCTTGGGGTATAATTACAGTGAAAAAACACAAATAGAGCCAGTGTCAACACTAATGGGCCTATTTACTATACTTGACAAGAATGACTTCTATCATAACAAGACAGTACCGTATAAACATCCCACTCCGGACGATGTCCTGGATGACTTTAAACTTTTGCTTAACAGAGTTCGGGGCATAAACAACCTTTCATAAATCAGATTATAAAGAAAGGGGCCGCATCCGCATTGCCAAGCGATAACGCAACCGATGGGCAATTTGAAAAAAACCAAAATATTCTCTAATAACCGCTTGCAAAACCGGGTAGTATAGTTTACATTTTAATAAAGCCGGGTAGGTTCATACTTGGTTAGATAAATATTTTTGGAGGGTTTTATGAACGGAGTTCCAACGGTAGGGAGGGGGCTTTCCGAAGACGATCGGGCGAGG
>WRNF01000116.1 GCA_009776715.1 Treponema sp.
CGAACCATCTACAAGGTAACTTTTGAAGCTGTAGTTAAAAGGCCACGGATTTACACGGATTATCACGGATTATTTTTAAATTTTAATTCTTAAAATCCGTGAAAATCCTTTTAATCCGTGAAAATCCGTGGCTATTGCATATATGCCTTAGCGAGAGGCCAAATGAAGTTATAGACAAGCAACCCGCCAAGAGATGCAGCCGTATGGCTGAAGATGAAAAAAACTAACACGGCGTGAAGCACAGTAAAAGCTAAAAAGATGAATAAATGCGTTCAGAATTTATTCTGAGCGCGCGTCCACAGCATTCGCTGCGAACCAACTCTTTGGTAACTTTTATTTAAGGGTCTGCGGATTTCGCGGATTAACGCGGATTATTTTAAATTTTAATTCTTAAAATCCGTGGAAATCCGTTTAATCCGTGAAAATCCGTGGCTATTGCATATATGCCTTAGCGAGATGCCAAATGAAGTTAGAGATAAGAATTAATTAATAATAATCCATGAAATACCGTATTAAGTTTGAAAATAAATTCCCTGAATTTATAGCAATTCCCTCACTTGCAAAAAACAATTAAATCAATTAAACTAAAGGTAAAATTTTTGTAAGGAGGCTGCTAATGGCTGAAACATTTGATTTTTCCATTGAGGAATTGGGCAGTTGTAATATAAAATCGCCCATTATTATGTCAAAAAATGCCGGGGATGGAATTGCAAATTATGTAACTGACAATGAATTTGTTCTCTTAAAGCCGGACATTAAACCGGGTCCGCAGAAGCCGGTGAAACGGTCGGAGGTGCTGGAGAGGGCAGGGCCGAGGGAATTTATCTATTTTGTTCCCACGCATGTGCATGCCGGGATTGTCAGTTGCGGCGGCCTATGCCCGGGAATCAATGATGTGATTAGGGCAATTGTTCGCTGCCTGTGGTTTAGGTATGGGGTTACACGAATAACAGGCATACGTTATGGGTACCGGGGATTTTTGCCCGATCCCACGTTCCCTGTTAAAAATCTTGACCCTGACAGTGTTGATGAAATTCATAAAATCGGAGGCACTTTTTTAGGAAGCGCACGGGGGGGAGGCAAAGAGGTAAGCCAGATAGTTGACACAATGGAAAGGCTTAATTTGAATATTTTGTTTACCATCGGCGGGGACGGAACCCAGAGGGGCACTCTTGATATTGCCGATGAAATAAGCAAACGCCGCTTAAAAATGTCTTTGGTCGGCATACCAAAAACCGTTGACAATGATTTTACTTTGCTGGACAGGTCTTTTGGCTTTAACACTGCTGTGGAAAAAGCAACCCAGGTTGTTGCCGCAGCGCATACAGAAGCGGTTTCCGGAATTAACGGCATTGGGCTGGTTAAGGTAATGGGCCGAGAGTCAGGGTACATTGCCGCATGCACCGCATTGGCAAGCCATGACGTAAACTTTGTTCTTATTCCCGAGGTACCGTTTAATCTTGAAGGATATAACGGCTTTTTGCATCATCTGGAAGAACGGTTAAAAAAACGAAGGCATGCGGTAGTGGTGGTTGCAGAAGGCGCCATGCAGGAACAGCTTAATATCGACCGCAAGACCGATGCCGGAGGAAACCTAAAGTTAGCTGACGTTGGCACCTATCTGCGTGATCGCATAACGAAATATTTTACGGAAAAGAAAATGGAAATCAATATTAAATATATCGATCCTAGTTATGTGATACGTTCCTCCCCGGCAAATCCCGATGATTCCATTTACTGCGAACGGCTGGGCAATGCCGCTGTCCATGCGGCAATGGCAGGAAAAACAAAGCTGATAATAGGCCTGGTAAACAATGAATTTGTGCATTTACCGATAAAATCGGTTATTTCCCATCGCAACCACGTTGACCCGGAAGGCAATCTGTGGCGTGATACATTGGATGCAACGCATCAGCCTGCGCTAATGGTAAACCGTTTTACGAAATAACCGGCAAAAGGCAAATGAAGGGGAGATGTGGGACAGGCTGAAAAGGTTTTTTTAAACAAGGGCGGCTCTTCATTGGATATGGCCGATGCCGAAGCCGCATCTGGTTTTTCGCAGGCCCTTACAAATGCCTGTACTGAAACAGGAAAAATTTCACGGGTTTTAATCATTCCTCCGGATATTACCCGTTTTCATTCCCATGCCGGGTTTTTAACTCAAGTTGCCTGCCGCTTTTTCGCTGAATCGGGAATTACCGTAACTATACTTCCCGCGCTGGGAACACATGTCCCGCTTTCCGCAGTTGAGCGTGAGCGGATGTTTCCCGGTCTGCCGGAAAATTTGTTTCGTGTACATTCATGGCGCAGCGATGTAGCGGAACTTGGGCGGCTGGAGCGGGAATGGATAGAAGCAGCGTCCGAAAATGCGGTAAGCTATGATTGGCCGGTGCAGGTAAACAAGCTCCTTTGTTCCGGCGGTTTTGATTTAATTGTTTCCATTGGACAGGTAGTGCCCCATGAAGTAGCCGGCATGGCAAACCATGCAAAAAACCTTTTTGTCGGCACCGGCGGCAAGGAAGCCATAGACAAAAGCCATTTTGCCGGGGCGGCTTACGGCATGGAAAAAATTATGGGACGGGCCGATACGCCGGTGCGGGCAATGTTCGATGAAGGCCTGAAACGTTTTGGCAGCATGCTGCCGCCGGTGTTTTTTGCCTTAACGGTGATCGGCGCCCGTAATGCAGATGAAGCCGCAGCAGCGGGAAAAGCAAAGGGATCGCTTGCACTGCGGGGGCTTTACTGCGGATACGGGCGCGGCTGTTTTACCCAGGCTGCCGCTCTTGCGCAGCAGGTAAATGTTACGCTGCTGGATGAACCGGTGCACAAAGCGCTGGTGTTCCTTGACCCAGGTGAATACCATACCACATGGCTTGGCAACAAAGCAATTTACCGTACCCGCATGGCAATGGCTGCAGGCGGGGAACTGTTAATCATTGCGCCTGCTCTGGAACGCTTTGGCGAAGACATGGAAATTGATGCCTTGATACGCACATACGGGTACCGCCCGGCAGAAGTTATACGCGAAAAAATTGCCTCAAACAAGGAGCTGGCACAGAGCCTGAGCGCCGCTGCGCACCTTATACACGGCTGCAGCGAAGGCCGTTTTACGGTGCGTTACTGTACCGGATCAGGCTTAAGCCGGCAGGAAATTGAATCGGTGGGCTTTGAATGGGGCGATATTGGGCAGGCGGTGAAGCGCTACGATATTGCTTCGCTGGATGCGGGATGGAATACAGGCACCGATGGAGAACGTTTTTTCTTTGTGCCGAATCCGGCCTTGGGTTTGTGGGCGCATAAAGATGCCTTTATTTAAAAAATGAAAGAACGGCAAAAAGCCCTTTGCGCAATGCTCGCTTGCGCGTTGTTTTGGGGTTTCTCATTTATATCAATAAAAATTTCCCTTGATGTTTTTCCGCCAATGTCGCTTGGGCTGCTTCGTTTTGCAATAGCGCTTGGTTTTCTGTACTTTTTTAAACGCAAACTGGCGCCTAATGAAAAAATTTCCATCAGGGACATTCCCCTGCTGCTTGGCGCAGGCGCATCCGGCGTTACGCTGTATTTTTTCTTCGAGAACAACGGGGTTAAACTGGTATCTGCTTCCGAAGCTTCCATTGCCACCGGCGCAATTCCAGTGCTGACCATGCTGGCTGATTTTTTTAGCCGGAAAATTGCCGGAAAGGGAAAAAGCAGTTTTCAAAAACTCAAGATGCGGCAATGGATTGGCGCTTTTATATCCATTGCCGGAGTATGGCTTGTAGCCGGCGTGTCATTTGCCGTTTCCGGCAGCATAAAAGGGTATTTTTTTATGACAGGCGCCACTGTCTGCTGGGTGGCTTACGGCCTTTTAACCCGGCCTTTATTTGCCCGCCATTCCAGAATTTACATTGTGTTCTGGCAAACCCTTGCAGGATTAATAGGGTTTATTCCTTTTTCAATTTCTGAATTCAGCCAATGGGGAAGGCCGAATCTGCCGCTTATTCTTCATTTGGTTTTTCTGGGAGTATGCTGTTCGGCATTGGGTTTTTGGTTTTACGTTCGTTCAATAGAGGTATTGGGAATATCGGTTTCGGCAATTTTTATCAATTTAATTCCATTAATAACGGTTTTTTTTGGCTTTATTGTCCTGGGAGAAATGTTAACGCCCCTGCAATGGCTCGGCGCGTTATTTGTAATTGGCGGCGTTTCCCTTTCATCGGTATAGCATAAAAAGAAAAAGTCCGACAAACTCCTAACTTAACCCGGTTTTTTCTATATTGTGCTGGTAGACAATAAGCATCTTCTCGATGTCCTCTTTGGACAGGTTGGACTGCTCTATCATGTTTCCCAGGGTTTTCTTTATTTCTTCATATTCTTCAAAAGTTGATTCCAGGGAACTAATATTGTCATTAACGGAATTGATTAAAGAAAGTTCAAATTTATTTGCCTTAACCAAATTTTCTACCATATGTTTGGTAGCATCCACTTCCTTTTTTACCGCACTCATTTTTTGTGAAAGATCCCTTATGGTTTCAAGAAGAATTTTAATATAGTTTGATATGCTGTCTATAGATCCTTTTGTGGTTGCGGAATGTTTCCTAATTTCCCCGGCCACTACCGCAAAACCTTTGCCTGCCTCACCTGCACGTGCTGCTTCTATTGCAGCGTTCAGGGCAAGAATGTTGGTTGTCTCTGTAATGTCTTCAATGGCGCTCAGNTTATCNGAAACCCCTTTGGCCGCTTGCTGCANGCTTTCTGTCAGGGAAAAAGAAGAGCCGAATTCATCGGCAATGACCGAATAACCCTTATTGATGCTTTCTATGTCGTTCTGGTTTTTCATAAAGCTGTCCATGAAATTCCCGGTGCTTTGCCTGAAGGCTTTTGTCCCCTGCATCATGAATTGAGAAATGGGTTCAAAGGTTTTGTTCAGATAGGAAATTGTAACATTTAACAGCTCGCTGCGGGACACAATTTCAAAAATAAGAGATTTAAGCTTGCTGTCCGCATAATGGAAAAGACGTTTGGTTTTACAGGAATCAGTCTCTCCCGGTGCAAGAGGCTTACCGAAGAAGACCGCCGTCAAGGTTTGGTTATGGTGGGTAAACAGTTCTTCTCCGTAAGTATTAAAACCAATCAAATTATATTTGTTAAAAACATTGTTAAAAGCATCAAGTTTTCTTAGCTCTTTAAGTTCAAGATAACGCAGAACGCAGTTAAAAAGGATGCTTCCCTGTATTCCTGCCGGCAGGAAACGTTCTGCATACGTAAGGCTTTCCTGGGCATCGGCAATAATGTCTCCTTGTTTCAATAAATGCACCCGCGTGCCTGCTTCTATGTAACAATAAAACTGAAGCCCCTTGCCGTCAATTACCGCGTTCGGGCTGCGTACATAGACGCTTTCGCCGATTTTTACTCCGAATGGATGTTTGGAGAAAACCCCGGCATCAAGACGGCCTGGATCAGAATTGATCTGCCGTGCATAAAAAGGCGCTGCCGGTTCCCCGTTAATTTCCCAGATCACCCGTTTCATGTTATCTGATTTAGTTACGGTAAACGCCGTGCCGGTGGGAATATAATGCACATGATGGTTAAAAAAGAAGGGAATATTCATCTTCATGACAAGAACTGCAAGACCATCCCCGGAAAGCCGGCTGTCAATTCCCACAACAGTTTTCGTAAAGGTAAGTTCATCCGCCGCTGCCCCGCCTACAAAAGCCATGTTCAGGCTTTCTTCCAGGGTGAATTCTTTCATGATTAATTCCCCCAGGCAGAGGCCGTCAAAAAAGATAAGCCCTAAATATTTATCGGGTGAAAGCGTTTTCCCGGTAATTTTCTGTTTAAGTTCCCTGATAGCGGCCTGTGCAGCCCGTGCGGGATCCTGCTTAACCCCTTCCTGAAAAGCCGTGTAGGTTTCCGCTACTTCATCCGATGAAAGGGACATAACGGTAATTCCCTTTTCCAAAGCCATTTTACTGGACCATCCGCCAATCATGGAAGAACCGATGCAAGCAGCCCCAGGAAAAGCCTGTTTAAGCGCTTTTTGCGGTTCATGGTTTTCAAATGAAACAGAAAAAAAATAAATTATTGCCTTAATATTCGGCTGCTGAATTTCAGCAATGATTCCTTCAATATCCCATCTGTCTCTTGACGCAACTTTTATAGCCATTGAATTATCCTCTTGGTTAAATATACTCTTTTTGAAAGAAAAATGCAAGAGAGCGCATCAGACGCTATACTTTTTTTGGCTCTTCCGGGAATATAGTGGAAACGTAAGCGTCAATTAAACCACACCCACATAACCGCAAGCGTTTTAATTGACGCTTACTTCGCGCCTTTACCGGCATTGCTTTTAAACAAAAAAAAGCTTGGCGATAACCTGCTCTCCCGCGTCTTAGAGGCGCAGTACCATCGGCGTAAGAGGGCTTAACTTCCGT
>WRNF01000117.1 GCA_009776715.1 Treponema sp.
CTAAAAATTATAAAGCCATGTTACTGCTTATGCTGTTTTTTTTCATATTGCCCGATATTGTACCTAACGGCAGGCCAAGCGCATTTGCAGAGAATCTGGTTCATACTGTAATAAAAGGAGACACGATTTTCTCTCTTTCCCGTACTTACGGGTTAAGCCAGGATGAGTTAATGCAGCAGAACGGNTTAAAAAACGCTTCAGAACTGCTCATTGGAATGCGGCTTATTATCCCTGAAAAAACAAGCAGNNCCTCGGGTACATCGTCTTCTTTTGAATATACGGTAAAACCGAATGACACTCTTTACAGTTTAGCACGTTTGTACAATGTTTCTTTGCAAGCATTGTCTGANGCAAATAAATTTCCTAAAGGTTATATGCTTAAAGCAGGCGAAAAAATAATAATACCCGCTTCCAATCCGGCAGGAAAGAATACCGGCGGTACCGGCACAGGAAACGGCATAACAGCTCAACCTCCAAAAACAATTCAAAAACCTGTCGATCCTTCTGTACGCTGGCCTGTTTCGGCAAAACAAATATTGTATTTATCCAGTAATTTAGGGGTTCTGGTTACCGGAGAACATTCTACATCCATTAAAAGCCTTTCCAAAGGGACAGTAGTTCATGCCAGTCCCTGGCGGGGATACGGCAACGTGACTATTGTTGAACGCGATGGAGGTTACAAATACATATACGGATCATGCGAGACTTTATCGGTTAAAAAAGGCGACAGCATAGAGGCTGGGACAGAGCTGGGAAAACTGGGAATATTTGCTGCATCGGGAAAACCAGATTTAGTTTTTATTGTTTTAAAGGATAATGTCCCTATAGACCCGGCTAAAGCGCCGCGTTTTTAGATAATTGTTTTGGAGAATAAATAAAAATGGATACAGCCTTGCATGAAATTGAAAGACTCGAATGTGAAACAATCAAGAAATACTCCAGAAACAGGGGTCCCGGTAAAAATTTAAAAAAAACAAAATTGCTTAAAGAAAATGATCCAATGACCATGTATTTTAAACAGATAGCAAAATTCCCCTTGCTCACGGTACATGAAGAAAAAAATATCGGTGAAAGAATAATACACCTGCGTTCAAAATTAAAGAAGCTGGAATCGGAACGTTATACCAAAACAGCAAGCGAATATATCGAGGAAAAAACTGCATTGGACAATGAAGCTTTGTTTTATAAAAATAAAATGATTAACTCTAATCTTCGCCTGGTTATTTCCATCGCAAAAAAATTTCAGCATAGGGGGCTTTCTCTTCTTGACCTGATTGACGAAGGAAACATTGGCCTTATAGAAGCCGTTGAACGTTTTGACTATACCAGGGGCTGCCGCTTTTCAACTTACGGCACATGGTGGATACGTCAGGCAATAATTAAAAGCATTGCCGACAAAGGGCGAATTATACGTATTCCCATTCATATGCTCAATATCATTAAAAAATGTTATTATGTGGAAAAACTGCTTACCCAGGAACTTGGCCGTGATCCAAGCGATGACGAGCTTTCTGAATACATGGGGCTTCCGGTGTCTAAAGTAAAAGACATTGTAAAACTTTCGCAAAAAACAACCAGCCTTGACACTGTTGTAGATGACAGCAATTCAACTTATCTTGGAGACATGATAAAAGATGAGTCCATATCGGACCCGTTTGAAGAAGCTTTTTCTCTTGCATTGCAGGAAACAATGTCTGATATTCTTTCCCGCCTTTCTGAGCGGGAAATGAGGATAATCCAGCTTCGTTTTGGCCTGGCCAAGGAAGGCCCATTAACACTTGAAGAAACAGGAAAACTTTTAGGCATTACCCGTGAACGTGTACGCCAAATTCAGGAAAAAGCCACCTGTAAACTGCGGAACATTAAAGAACTCTGCGAATTAAAAAATTAGTAATTAGTGTATTCAAACTATATTATTCTAAGATATTATAAAAAACTTCTTCGAATACTTCCTCGTCCTGTACTGACGTGGCTCTTATGCCAATCATTGATTCTGTCTCATTAGCATCAACGGTTAATAGCCCTTCTGCGCTAATGCTGGTTTCGCTGTCAAGCGGATCAAAAATAAAATTGCCTACAGTCCATGTAACATCCTGTGAAGGATTATTATCGCCTGCAACGTTAACTGTAAGCAGCAGGGATTCGCCTTTTGCAATATCAAAGCCGTCCTCCGGCAATATTTCAATATACCTAACGGAAGTTTCCGCTTCGGTATATGAGGCAATAAATTCTTCAGCCTTTACAGGATTTCTTAAATGCCACGTTGAAATGAAGGGGATGTAGGTTACCGCCAGGACAACTGCCAGCCGGACTGCAATGAAAGGCAATACGGAACGGCATATCTGCGAAAAGGGTTTTTCAAAACGGTAACTGGCAAGAAAAAGGTTCATGCCTATGGGGGGGGTAAGGAAACCGGCTTCAAGGTTTATAAGAAAAATAATGCCAAGGTGCAGAGGATCAATGCCATAAGCTAACCCCAGGGGTATAATAAGCGGAAGTATAACAAAAATTGCGGAAAAAATATCCATCAGGCAGCCAACTACCAGTAAAGCAAGGTTCAGCAATAAAAGGAAAACAAATTTTGATTCAATGGTTTGCTGCATCCAGACGGAAAGGCTGTCTGGAACTTCTGAATCAACAATAGCGTAAGACAGTACATTTGCCATTGCCAGTATTGCCAATATTCCTCCGATAATAGGGACAGCTTTGGAAAATACCTTGCCTATGTCTTTTATGGCAATATCTTTTTTTATAAACACTTCCACAATGAACACATAAATAACCGATACAGCGCTTACCTCATTTAAAGTAAATATTCCGGTAAAGTATCCAACAATAAGAATAAAGGGCATTAATATTTCAAAAATAGAATCCAATAAAATAGCGCCGGGTTTTTCCGTTCTGGATTTTTCCCTGGGTATTTTTACTTTTCTGGAAGTAAAAGAACCGGTAGCAATAACGGCGGCTACCAGCAGTATGCCCGGAATAAGCGCCCCTATAAAAAAGTCAATGATGTCATATCCGGTAGATCTGTTATAACTAAAGAAAAAATATGAATTAATGGTGGCGCCAACCATTATTATAGGCAGGCTGGGAGGAAACATAAGCCCTGTTCCCCCGGCAGAGGTAAGCAATCCTATGGAAAAATTTTCCGGGTATTTGCTTTGCTGCAAAACTGTAAAAAGTATTCCGCCCAGAGCCAGAATAGTTATGCCGGATGCCCCGGTAAAGGAGGTAAAAAAGGTACTGATAATCACTGTGGCAATAATCATGCCGCTGGGCATCCAGCCAAACAGCAGTTTGAAAGCCCGTACCAGCCTCTCGCCTGCTTTGCTTTCCGACAGGAAAAAGCCGGTTAGGGTGAACAGGGGAATGGCGATAATATCATTGGATTCAATTAATCTGAAAAGCAACTGGTTCGGAGCAGCTTCCGGCTGTGAACCCGGCGTCATAAGCATTATTAATGCAATGCCGCCCAGTGTAATGAAAACGGGCAATCCAGAAAGGGCCAGTATAATAAACAAAATAATAAGCGGGATTTTAATTGATATTATTGCTTGAAATTGACTTTCATTCCAGGAACTAATCCATGCAGGCAGTTCCTTNCCNCCNAAAATATTTATTAAGGCAGGCAGNGCTATAACTGTGCCCAGGAGGATAGCTCCTGCCGCAATAAGCCTGCTGNGCGTTGTTGTTAGTTTTAATATGAAGCGCACAATAATAACTGTTAAACCGAGCGGCATGACAACAGCATAAATCCATTGCGGGATTCCCAGTATTTTTTTTACCAACGTTACATCATTTTTAATAAAAGAAATACAATCCCATGCCAGTACACTGAAAATAACAACAGATGCAGCTATGCAAACAGCCGTTAATATTTTTTTAATTTTTTCATTCCGAATAAATTGTGTTAAGCTTATTGCTATATGTTCTCCTGTTTTAACAGTAATCATGGCAGAGAAAAAAACCAGAATCAGGAAAAGGTGCGCCAATAACCTGGCTGGCTGTTCAATATAAATATTAAAAGGTTTTAACAGCATTAGNACAAAAGGAAGCAATGCAAGCGTAGCCAGCGAAGCATAACAAAAAACTTTTTCCGCCAGGGAAGTTATTTTTAATAGGGAAGTTATTTTTAATAAAAAAACAAAATTTTCTGCTTTGGATTTCTTTTTCATAAAAACAGCATCCGCCTATTTGTTCCGTATTTTCCCAAGTATTTCAGTGATTTTTAGGTACATATCACGGTCAAAGGTTCTGCCAAAAAGAGAAGGCATTGCATTTTGAATTGTATTGTACCACATTGCTTCCTGCGCGCTGGTAAGCTTGTTTACCACTAGCCCGTCTTTTTCCATTACCGCCATTGCCTGAGCTACTGTCCGAGGCATTGATGCGTCAAATTCACTAAAGTGTTTTTGCGTCACCTTGATGAGCGCCTCTCGGTGAGCAGGGCTTATTTTTTCCCATGTTTCCCGGTTTATTACAAAACCTCCCAGAAAAGGGGCAAGGGGAAGGTTATGCATATTTTTTAGGTATTTATGCATTCCCACTGGGGCAACAGCGGCAGGAGCCTGGTATATTGCGGTAATGGTGCCGTTTGCCAGCCGNGGAGCTAAATCCAACGTTTCAATTTCGGTTATGTTAAAGCCCATTGATTTAAATGCCCTGTTCATGTCGCCGGCATCTGGATTGGAAGCCATTCTTTGTTTACGAAGGTCATCCGGAGTAAATACAGGGTCCTTTGAAAAAATATTAACCCAGCCGGATTTTGACCATGCAATTACCGCAAATTTTGTTTTGCTTAATTGGGCATCAAGAATTGGCTGCATTTCCTTAAACACCATATCAAGTTCCTGATCGTTTTTAATAAGGAAGGGAATGCTTAAAGTCATTATTCCCGGGCAAATTTCCCCAATGCCAAATGCGGTAAAAAGGCCGCCGTGAATGACATTTAACGAAATTGAGGAAAGCATTTTCGACTCCGATCCTTCCCGCCCGTCATGGATAACGCGGAGCGTTACCGCGCCGTTTGTTACACTGGCCCAATCGGCGGCCATGCGTTCCAGGGTTCTTCCCCAGACAGAACTTCTCGGCATGGGCGATGCCAGCTTTATTTCAATGGGCCTGCTGCTTTGTGCATAGATTGGAAGACCGGTTAAAACAATTGCAAATAAAAAAACAAAAAACAAACTTTTAATCTTCATACAAATCTCCTATATAAAAAATTTTTACAATATTTTCAATAATATCCAGGGCTGGGAAGGAATGAAAAATTCAGGTACGCATTGTCTAAAAGCCAACGGGCCCTTCGCTGGTTGATAATGGTAACCAAACGGGTGGAAATATCCTCGTCGGGATCGATGGCCAGAACCTTTTCCAGATATTCCTGGTACAATTCATAATCCTGATCGGGAACACAAATTGATTCTGCATAAGAAATATAGATCGATGAAGATTTCCCGCCGGTTTTTTCTATTGCCTTTTGATAATGTTCAAGAGCGCGTTCCCTGCTTCCGCCCAGCATATCGGGCAGCGAGATATACAGAAGGAAGAGGAATTCATCCAATGCCGCTCCGTCAAAATCAGGGTCAAGCTCATAAGCCCGCAGCGCCATTGCTTTCCATTCAGGTATGCGCGCATTCAAATCATAATCAAGCACATCTATTGAATAAGCGGCCATTCCGCCTGCCGCAGCCCAGTATAAAAAACCGACATCGTCTTTTTTAACTTTTTGCAGCATGGCCTGCAGGGTTTCTTCTTTTTGGGCAGCATTTATAAAACCTTTGTATTTTACCTCAAGGCCATTGTACATCATCGCAAGGCCGCGCAAATACAGCTTTTTTGCCCGCATTTCTTCCTGTTCCCGCAGTTCAAACGCTTCGCCGGGAAGCATTTGGGCAGGCCCCTGGACAAAAGCATTGGCATACATTATGAAAAGCGAGCCGGTAAACAGCATTAGGCCCCGGTGTTTCGGGGTGGCATCAAGAAGCGCCTCGTACATTTTCATAGCAAAGGGGAGGGCATCCCCAACAAGCTGCGGATCCGAATCGCCGGTAAAAACCGTTGAACTGCCTTCGCCGGTAAGGGCATTGGCAACAAGGGTATTAATTGAACAACCCATACAACATAAAACACCCAGCACTAAGGCTGGTAACAGAAAAATCTTTCTTGTCATTTTGCCAGTTTACAGGCTTTTCAAAAAAATGTCAAACCCAATACCCAGTAATTCTCCATTTTAAAATTTACCACGAACCACACAAAGCAACACAAACCTGTAATTTCCAGATTTTATTTCACCATCTTACCTGTAACTTCATTTAGCCTCTTGCTAAGCCATATATGCAAAAGCCACGGATTTTCACGGATTAAGAGGATTTACACGGATTTTAAGAATGAGTCC
>WRNF01000118.1 GCA_009776715.1 Treponema sp.
CCCATTTTTTTCTGTAAGAATAAGGGAACTGCGTCATGGGTTCGCTGTACACGGCGGTTTCCCGGTTTACAAATTCTTTATTAGGGTCATCTATAAAACCGTCATAATAGGTATTGCCCTTTCCCAATTTAAACCTGGGAATTTTAAGCAAGCCGCCTGCGGCATTAATCTCATAAGAAACATTGCGCCCTATGTCGCCGTTCAAAAAAAGCTGCACCCATCCTTCGGCTCCAAGGTAACGCTCCTCAAATGAAGGATAAATTCCAGCCGATCCTTCCATGTCAATATTAACGCCGGCATTTACCGAAAGCGGAATTTTCTTTTCTGGAGCTGTTTCGCCATGAAATGCGCCTTTTTGCCAGTCAAACCCTCTTTGCGGCTTTGCATATTTTTCCAGATACTGCTCCAGGATTTCCTGTTCCAATCTTCTTAATTTTCCGGCTTTATCTGAATTAAGAATCTCATTAATCGCATTAACGATCACATTTTGTGTGTAGGGCCTTACGCCTGACAAAGGCATGCATAAGCCCCGTATTTCCGCTTGTTCAAGAATATGATAAACTTGACTGTCAAGATTTACCGAGTTATGGGTTTGAGCAAAAACGGTATTACTGCAAACTGCCAGCATAGTAAAAAAAACAATTCTTTTCATTTTGAAATAATATGTTTATTTTACAATATGGTCAAGAGAAACAATAAAAACTGTTTTTTTATACAGCAATAAATTAAAAAAGAGACAAGCCCCCGCGCCGTCCTCTGCGGCGAACCAACTTTGAGGTAACTTTTGATTAGGGATCGGGGAACAGGGAACAGGGAACAGGGAACAGGGGATTGTTGTTCGTTAGATAATCGAGAAAACATCACGATACGCTTACAAACCAAACCCCTAACCCCTAGCCCCTAACCCCTGACCCCTTTATTGAAGTTAGAGGCAAGAGGATTCAGGTTAAATATTTTCTTAGCATAACTAAAACTTCATCAAAATTAACCGGCTTGCCGATATGACCGTTCATTCCTGAAAGTAAACACTGTTCTATGTCTTCTTTGAAAACGTTAGCTGTCATTGCCACAATGGGAATTTTCTTTGAATGCGGTATATCCAGGGCCCGTATGCGGCGGGTTGCTTCGTATCCATCCATTTTTGGCATCTGCACGTCCATGAAGATCATTTGGTATTTTTCCGGCGACTCGCTGAACATGCGGACAGCATCTTCTCCGTTCTCTGCCCAGTCAATTTCAACAGCGGTAGGTTCCAGCAGCGCAATAATAATTTCACGGTTTATTTCCACATCTTCTGCAAGCAGTATCCGGCAGCCTGAAAAGATATCGGGCGCGGCCTCTTTTTTAATATTCTGATCTGCTGTATCTTCAATGCCGATACATTGGTTAATAAATTCCATAATTTTAGAGGGGAATAGCGGTTTATTAATGAATTTTTCAACTCCGGCTTCATGCGCTTCGTCTTCAATAACGCTCCAATCAATTGAGGAAAACATTACNATGATGGATTTCCGCTGTGATTTTTCGCGGATTTTTTCTGCTAGTTTAATTCCGTTTATTCCGGGCAGCATCCAGTCAAGAAAATAAATATCATAAGTATCGTTGTTTTCCAATAATTTTGCAGCTTCTTCCCCGCTTGCTGCAACAGTGCAGGAAATTTCCCAACTGGCGGCTAAATCCATAAAAAATTCACGAATCTCCGGCTCATCATCCACCGCAAAAATTCGGATATTGCTCCAATTCACTCCTTCGGTAAGCATGCGTTCTGGCTGTTGCCGATCCGGTTTGAGCAATACGGTAAATAAAAATTTTGTCCCCTTGCCGGGTTCCGACTCCACCCAAATTTCACCGCCCATCAGTTCGACAATGCGTTTTGAAATGGCAAGCCCCAGGCCAGTGCCTCCGTATTTGCGTGTTGTGCCGGCATCGGCTTGCTCAAAGGCTTTAAACAAGTGTATCTTTTGATCCTCGGAAATGCCTATGCCTGTGTCAGAAACACTGATTTGCAGGCGGCAAAAGCCATTTTCCTCCGACAGCAGTTGTGAATTAAGCGTTATTGTTCCGCCTTCCGGCGTAAATTTTACGGCATTTGACAAAAGGTTCGTTATTACCTGAGCCAACCGCTGATCATCGCCTATGAATGACAGAGGAATGTCTTTCCCAATATGGATGTATAATTTCTGCCTGTGTTCGTCCACGCGAAAATTTATAATATCTACCACATTTTGCAGCATCTTTTCAAATTTAAAGCTGATGGGCGAAAGCTCAAGTTTGTTTGCCTCGATTTTGGAAATGTCAAGGATGTCGTTAATAACGCCAAGCAGATGTTTTGAAGCATCATCAATTTTTGAAAAACAGTATTTCATCCGTTCAATGTCTGTTGTGTCTTTGCCAATGGAGGTCATGCCGATAATGGCATTCATTGGCGTGCGAATTTCATGCGACATATTTGAAAGGAAATCCCCTTTAGCGCGGCTTGCCTGAATTGCTTTTTCCAGCGCCGCAGTTCGTTCCTTTTCAATAATATCCCGGACGACCGCATTGGAAATTGCGCTTACAATAGAACTAACAAGCATTGATTCGCCCTTGTTCCACCGGCGGAAATCCTTAAATTTTTCTATGCTAATAACGCCCCACAGTTCGTCATCGACGTATATCGGCGCGCTGATAAAAGATTTAAGGCTGTCAATATCATTAAATATTTTAAATTTACTGTTCTCGTTGGTAAGTGTATTATTGCAGTAAATATTTGGAATATCATTATTATTATTAATTGAATGCGGGAATATGTCTTTTAGGACAGCGCTAAATCCTTTTTGCGTGGGGTCCGGCGCATATTTTAGATCAGAATNCCATGAATATTTTAAGCGGCTAATGTCAGAATCTTTTTCAAACACAGCAATAATTATGCGTTCTACATTCAAAAAATTTCCCAGCCGTTCCAGCGAATTATTGATCAAATTCTCCATTGTTTCTTTTGAGATAAAACTTCTGGATATATCGGACATAAACTGCTGCTGCGCCAGCCGCTCATTGAGCTGGAGCATGCTTTCATTCCGTTCCACCGCATTGGCCAACAGCAAACTGCCCGATTTAAGAATTTTTGCTTCTCCCTCGGGGTACAATGTTTCGTTATGCCTGTTTTCAAACGATACAAAACCCCAAAACCGGTTCTGAAAAAAAACAGGGAAAGCCATAATTGCTTTTACGCCGATGGCAGTCAATGTATCGTGAATGTAACCGGTGAAACTATCGGTAAGCCTGGACATATATCCCTGTTCTCCGGTTAACACGTCATCCCATTCTTTTATACGATAGAAAATATTTGAGCCGGAAACTGTTTCATAATTTTTGGTATTGTCCAAATTGGGAGAAAACCATTGATACAGCATCTGATAACAGGGATTGTCGGCTAACTCGTCAATTCTCCATATGCATATACAGTCAAATTCCAGGTTTGTGGCAAATTTATCCATGCTTTCCATAAGCCCTTCTTCGAACCTTTCCGGATTGGTGGTAAGAAGGATAACAGCCGCTTCATTAATCAATGACAGCAGTTTTTCGCTATGCTTTATTTCCTTGCTGGCGGCCTCTACTTTATTTTTTTCTTTCTGGTACAGATGGGTTTGAAACATAATTATAATTCCCATAAGGAACCCAACTATGAATATAGACTGCATTAGGTCAACAAAAAGCTGATATGTATTTAACCCTTCTTCCGGTAATGTAACCCATCCCCAGAAGAGCGTTGAAGCATAGCATATAACGGTGACAATTAATGTCATTGCCAGGGCGAAGGCACGTGCTTTTCCTTTTAACAGCGCAAAATCAAGTATAAAAGCAAGTGCAAAATACACAGCCATTCCGGAATTTGGGCCGCCGATGGTAAAGAAAAGTATTGGCCAGAAAATGATGCTTACGCCGCAGACAATTATTGTTGTCAATATTTTTGCATATTTTGCGCCTTTAATAGACATGAAAAACACGCTAAATATCGCTGCCATCATTAGCAGTAACGGCGCTATGGAAATAAAATCTACCCCGGCTATAAATCTTGAAATAAGAGCAAGCCCGGAGGCTGCCGTGCCGGCTACGCAGACAAAGTTAAGTGTGCGTGACTCGAACGACAGTTCATTGGACAGAAAAAATTTATGTATAATTTTTTTAAATTTCATAAGAGGCCCTTAACATGGAATAGGCAAAACCGCAAATTATATCCTTTTTATCATTATAATATAAACAGACGCTTGTTTCAATATTAAATTTATGTAATAATTAAAATCACTCATTATTATTTTGGAGGATAAAATGGAATATGAAATTTTTGGCGATAATCTGCCTGCAGTGTCAATTCACCTTAACTCAAATGAAGCAATCTATACACAATCTGGCGGCATGAGTTGGATGAGTTCTGACATTCAAATGGAAACCAACATGAAAGGCGGCCTGTTTAAAGGTTTGGGCCGGGCCTTTGCCGGCGAGTCGATGTTTATGGCTACTTACACAGCAAAATCCGATGGACAGTCCATAACCCTAGCATCATCTTTTCCCGGGCATATTATTGTTCTTAACCTTGATGAAGGCCCGTTTATTTGTCAAAAAAATGCCTTTCTCTGCGCCCAGCCGGATGTTGTTCTGAAAACAGTCATACCGCACGGCCTTAAAGCCGGTTTGTTCGGAGGCGAAGGTTTTATCATGCAGGAAATGAGCGGGCATGGGCTTGCTTTTTTGGAAATTGACGGCAGCGTAAAAGAACTTACCCTGGCAGCCGGAGAAAAGATAAAAGTTGATACCGGCAATGTTGCGGCTTATGATGCAAAGGTTCGCTATTCGGCAGAGATGATAAAGGGTTTTACCAACATACTTTTCGGAGGCGAAGGGCTTTTCCTGACAACCCTTGAAGGCCCCGGCAGGGTCTATTTGCAGACTATGACCATGCCTTCTTTTACAAAACGCCTCCTTCCGTTTTTGCCGAAACTAAAAAATTAAAAGAGGGTAGGTTTGTTTGTCAGCGCAAAATAAGGCATCAATAAAGCAAACATTAAAGCAAACATTAAAACAAACATTAAAGCAAACAATAAAGCAAACATTGTTTGGCAATTTTGATTTTGAAAAGATTGCTGCAAATAAGGATTTTAACGAGGCAGATGTCAGGGCGGTAATCATTGACCCTATTTTAAAAGCGCTCGGCTTTTCCCATGACAATATTCTAAGGGAAAAGCCATTGCAAAGCCCCTTTTTAAAAACCGGCAGCAAAAAAAGGCCGGTAACCTTAATACCGGATTACCTTCTAAAAGCAGAGAACGGTTATGCCTGGGTGTTGGATGCAAAGGCGCCGCATCAAAAAATCATGGACGGCGGCAATGTCGAACAGGCGTATTCTTATGCCGCCCACCCCGAAATCAGGAGCACCTATTTTGCATTGTGCAACGGCCTGGAATTTGCGTGTTTTCGTACAAGCGATACCGGCAAGCCAGTGTTGTATTTCCGTGTCAGCGAAATAGACATGCATTGGGAGGCATTGCAGAGGACATTGTCGCCGGGCAGTTTTCAGTCGGGAAAAAAGATTTCCTATGACGGCGGCCTTAAGCTGGATATGCCTTTGGATTTTGATTATTTAAAGCGGCCTTTGCTAAAAGAAATACCGGTTAAAAAGCAGCAGGCAAAACGGCATTTCGGCGTTAATGCTTATTTTACCAGGCAGTCCTGGGACATTGTAAGCGCCTACATAAAAAATTTCAGCCAAAAAGGCGATGTAGTGCTTGATCCTTTCGGCGGGAGCGGCGTTACCGCTGTCGAGGCCTTGGTAAACAACAGGAAAGCCGTCAGCCTTGATTTAAATCCATTGTCGGTGTTCATTATGGAATCGCTCATTGCGCCTGTTAAACCTTCGGATCTGTCTGCAGCATACCTTAGGGTTTGCAGCGAATATAATGCAAAAAAACCTAAAACAAAAAAAGACATTAAAAATATTATTGATACTTATCCCGTTGCAAAACCGCTTGCGCTGCCCAAAGGTTCGGATGCCGGCACTGTTACGGAATTATTTACCGGTAAACAAACGGCGCAGCTTGCTTTGTTAAAATCTGTCATAATAAAAGAAAAAGAAAAAAACATTCGCTTGTCTTTGCTGCTTATGTTCTACAATACTATTTCAATTATGAACAAAACTTTTCATGAAACCCCTAAAGGAGGCGGAAATCATTTTGGTTATTACTACCGTTACCGCATTGCCCCTTCTCCGGCGGAAAGAGAAATAATGCAGGTATTTGAAAATAAATACAAACGTGTGTTAAACGCAAAAAAAGAAATTGAGGGGCTGTGCCTGCTGAACCAGAAAACGGTGGAACAAACGATGGCAGATGCGGCAATCGTCAAAGGCTCGGCAACCGATTTGTC
>WRNF01000119.1 GCA_009776715.1 Treponema sp.
GGCTGCAATAACATGATGAGCCCGCCAAAGGCAAATAAAAACCTATCGAATGGCCTGCAAATTTCCGTTTCGGGCGGAGACACAGGAAAAAGAACCCTATTCCCTGACGCGAAATTTGTTGAATATGAACTGACCTTTGATTACCAGGATGCCTCTGAAACCTATGCCCCCGTTACCTTACCGGGCACAGCGCCTTCGACTTTAGTAACCGGGCTTGCGGACGGAGACTGGACAATCACCGCTGTGGGCAAAGTCGAAATAGACGGTGTTCAGTACGCTGCGGCGGAAGGGAGCGAAACCATTACCGTTAGTTCCAGCTCATTCCAGAGCCTCGCCATTGACATATCCCCCAACCAGACAGGGCCAGACGGGGTTTTTACCTACTCGGTAAATTTTCCGGATAATGTGGATTTAGCGGATTTATTCCTTGAAGAATACAGCGGCGGCTGGAGCAATCATTATGATCTGCTGACCGCTTCGCAGGACAGCATTCTGGTTCCTCCCGGGTATTACATAATGTCCATATACATGGAAACAGAAAATGACTGGAAAGGACGTTCTGAAGTTGTCCATATATATTCAAACATGGAAACCCGCGCTGTTTATGAAATTACCGAGGATGATTTTACCAAATTCATTACCCTAAGCGGCACGGTGGCCTATTCTGGCAACGCTAATGATTTAGACGCCATGACGATAGATTTGTACCTCGATGAAGATTTTACTGATTATGCGGGTTATTATTTTAATGTTGATTTGTCCGATAACACCTGGTCTTTAAAAGCACCGGCTTTAGATCAAAGCCTTACACTTTACCTGCGAGCCTATGGACAGGATGAATATTACAATTGGTTTGACGTGAAGGCAGGCTCCATCACGGTAAAAAATGAGGACATCAGTGATTTTAAAATTAACATTAACCTTTCTATGGTTACCTTAAGCGGCACGGTAGATACATTAAAAACTTTTAATTGGCTGTATGTTGTATTGTACAGCGATGAAGATTGTGCAAATTTTCTTACATCAACATGGGCTGATATCTCTAACGGCAATGAATGGTCGATGAGTATTTCGGCTTATGATGCAGACACAACCTTGTATTTTAGGGTTGAAGGTTATGACGGCAGTTACTCCTACAATAACGAAGCGGGCAGCATTGTTGTAAAAAATACGGATATAGATAATATAACGCTTTCCACCAACTTCTATTATGTCACCCTGAGCGGCACTTTAAATGTAACGGGAGATTACGATTACGCGGAGATTGAGTATTATGATTACTGGAACGGGTGGTTTGGGGGTTCATATAATTCATTCGATGGTTCATGGTCAATTGATGTGCCGGCTCAAAACAAGCTGACAAACCTTGATTTGATTTTTTATATCGAGATTGGAGACAGCGGCTGTTATGCACCGCAAACTGTTCCTGTATATGATGCAAATATAAGCGGTATTGTTTTTGACATCGACCTTAACCAGTTTATTACTTTAAGCGGTACTGTAAATTACAATGCGCCTACCGATTATATGTCAATAGATATATACACAGATGAGGATTTGAATGACTGGATAGGCTGGACAGATGTTAATATTAGTGATAACAATATGTGGTCTATAAAACTGCCTAAATTTGCTCAAAATACAACCCTGTACTTTGAAATATACCACAGCTATGGCTCACAAGGTTTTTCGTTGAATGCCAACAGCACCGAAGTGTGGAATGTAGATAAAACAGGCATTGAAATTTTACCGAACGGCTTTAGCGCGGGGACTATTACCCTGAGCGGTACAATAGATACGGCGAAGTCTGTAAACGCTGTTTTTATATACGCAGACACTTATGATGACGAGTGGCGCGGTGTGGTCAATCTGCTTGATTCCACGTGGACAATGGAAATTCCTAAATTTAGCGGTAAAAAAGCCATTGAATTTACCGTAAGTTATGATGACGGATCCTGGTGGCATTGGGATAGTACATATAAGCGCATTATCGTAGCCGGTAACGATGTTTCTGACATTGTGCTTAGGTTTTAGTTT
The DNA here is from genome assembly GCA_009776715.1 of Treponema sp. The sequence continues at coordinate 2,038 of WRNF01000119.1, forward strand.
TTAGTTGGGTCTGACCGTCTATTGTACCAGGAGTCTGTTTTAATAATGGCAGATATGGGTATTTTAGCGGTCAGCGTTAGAATTTTTGGCGGGAACATACTTAGTATGTGTCCCGCCGTTTTTTATGCATAGTCAGAATAGAAATATTGTGAAAATCAGTTTTTGCTCCATAATTAAGATCATTCGTGACTGTTTCTTTAACCATTTTTGTAACATAGCATAAAAAAACAAAAAATCAAGTTATGAAAAACCAGAAAAATTAGTGCCTGGCACTATTGATATGTATTGAAGAATGCAGCCAAAAACTGTATTATTTAACTATGACCCTTGCAAATAAATTGACCTTTCTTAGGATAATCCTTGCTCCTGTTTTTTTTGCAGTATATATGGTGCCTGTGCCTGAAAATTTTTCTAAGATATGGGTTGTAACAGTGCTTTGGGTTATTTTTTTAGTGTCAGAAATTACTGATTTGCTGGATGGAATTGCTGCCCGCCGTCATAAACAGAGCAGTGATTTTGGCAAATTTTTTGATCCCTTTGCTGACACGCTTATGCAACTAACCTGTTTTTTATGTTTTGTAATTTCAGGCCTAATGCCTGCATGGTTATTTCTAATTATTATGTATCGCGAATTTGCCATTCTTTTTATCCGAAACCTTATGCAAAAAAAAGGCATCACAATGGGAGCACGCTTTAGCGGCAAGGTTAAAACAACCTGTTATATTGGAACTTCCGCCTTTGCTTTGGCTTATAACAGCCTGTTGCGTCTTGGCATATTTGATTGTTTAAGCCCGACAATTGGAACGGTAATTGGCTATTCATTATTAGCGGTTTTTTATGTATCGGCGGTTTCTTCAATTGTTTCATTCATTGACTATTTGTTGGTGTATCGGAAAACGGCATAGGAAGATCATTATTCCTTGTACTTTACAAGGATCGGCAAAAAGCCGATAATTACTGTATATGTATAATTCTGGACAAGAATATATAGAAACACTCAGTATTGAAAATTTTTTGAATATAAAAGAATTTTACTGGGATATTAAGCCTTTTAATGTCATAACCGGTGATATGGGGTCAGGGAAAAGCCTGTGTATAAAACTTCTTTATTTTTTCGAAGAAATCCTTGTTACTTCAATTCTTTACGCTCAGGGTTTCTCAAGAAAACTTTTTGAAAATGGGAATTATTCTGAAAGATTATCAAGGGATTTTAAGGATTATTTTTACTTAAGTGATAATAATACCGATCTTAAAATTACTTATTGTTTTAAATGCAATGGATCAAATTTCACCATATCGGTAACATGGGATGATAATCAAAAAAAACTGCTCTGGCATTGTGATTATCTGAATAGTAATCTGAATAAATGGATTGGATATTTTACTTCCCCTGAAACTCCGGGTATAATAAGAAATGCCAGAAATCAAATCCTTGATGATATAATGCATGATTTTGAGGAAAAATTGCCAATTAGCGGTATCTTTGTACCTGCTTCCAGAGCTGCCATGGCTGTGGTCGGCAGTAATCCCCCTTTTAAAGATCGTTTTTTGAATGATTTTTTACAATATAAAGATTTTCTGCTATCAGACTCCGACATCAGCCTATGCAATGAATTTGCAAATATTCTTAAAGTTAAGAAAATAAGAATAAATCTTACCGATGAAGGCGATGTTGTTCTTGAACATAATGACGGAAGAGCTGTCCCCAGTTTATATTCGTCAAGCGGGCAGCAAGAATTGGTATATTTATTAATGTTATTGGAAAAACTGCCAAAAATAGACTTTTCTTTTACAAAAATGACATCATATTTTATTGAAGAACCGTCTGCACACCTGTTCCCAAAGGAACAAAAGGAAGTAATTGAATGTATTGCCGATATTTTCCGGAAAGATAAAAACATCTGCACGAGATTTTTTATTACAACCCATAGTCCTTATGTGCTGAATGTAATAAACAACATGTTAAAAAAAGGCAGCATAATAAAAAGAAACAACAGCCGCGCCCAGGAGATTGAAAAAATGTTTGATTTTCCGCACCTCTTTGCGGAAGAAGTTTCAGCATCTTTTATTAATATAGATGGAACAAAAAAAGATATGCTTGATCCTAACGAAGAAATGATTTTTGCGGATTCGATTGCAGATATATCTTACCAAATAAATGAAGATACAATAGAGCTAGATAAACTTAACAATAAATTAATTTCAGAGCAAGGTTAATTGAATTATGAAATGTCCTCGAAAGATACGTATGAGAGGCACTAAACCGCAAGATGATCAAAATCAAAAAGAAATTTTTCTTCCCGCTTCTGTAGATTTAAAACCAAACTCTGTTAATTTACTAAAAATTAATTGTAATTCCGGTGTAACAGTTCCATTGCAACTGTTAGCAATAGACAAAGCAATTGAATGCAATGTTGATACTGCTGTATGTGCAAATAGTAAATCTAACCACAATGGTCAGAAATGTTGTATAAGCAGCGAACAATTTGCTCATATTTATATCACAACAGAGAATCAAAATGCATTTATTAAACACTATATTTTTGTATTTGTTGAAAACACCAAAATAGGAAAATATGATGAACTAATTAATATTCTGTACCATTCTGTATGCTGGCTGAAAATTGAGAACGAACGCCCTCATTTCTATATTTACTACCATGGGAAACAACCTGCTGTTGATAACACTCTTGATGAGGCTCGTAAAAATATTACCCATGTTTTAAGATCTAAGCTTAGTTATAAGCCAGGCGAATCTTTCTGTACAACTTCAAAGATCAGAAATGATGCTACATATTTTACAATATATGACAGCAATCCATATCAGTTTAAAATATCCTGATCCTGTAGAAACATGAATGCATCAGGTGATTTTCTCTTTTTCCCATGATTGTTTTCCCATGATTTGACAAAGTACAGATAATTTCCTACAGTTAATTAACAGGAGATTAAACAGCAATTTATGAAAACCGTTTGCGGCATTGATCTAGGAACCCAGAGCTGTAAAATAGTCATTTATGATTACGAGAAAAAGCATATTGCTGCCCAGTCATCGTTTCCCGTTGATTTGATTGCAAAAAACGATGGCACAAGGGAACAAAAAACCGAATGGTATGATGAAGCCCTAAAAAATTGTTTTAGCGTAATTGAACCGGAAATTAAGCAAAGCATTGCTGCAATCGGTGTTTCCGGCCATCAGCACAGCCTTGTGCCGCTCGATGAAAATGGAAAAGCAGTGTACAACGTGAAACTGTGGTGCGACACCTCCACCGCGGCTGAATGTGAGGAGCTTAGCAAAATGGCAGGCGGCGAGAAAAAAATCATCGCAGCGGCCGGGCTTCCCATGCGGCCTGGCTACACAGCGCCAAAAATTCAGTGGCTAAAAAACCATAAACCAAAAGCCTTTGCAAGGTTACGCCATATTCTTTTGCCGCATAATTATATCAATTTTTTGCTAACAGGAAAATTTACCGCTGAATACGGCGATGCTTCGGGAACGGCGCTGTTCGATGTCCGCAAACGTAAATGGGCAAAAAATATTTGCACGCTTATTTCGCCGGAGCTTGATGCTTTGCTGCCCCAATTAATTGAACCGGATTTGCCGGCAGGCAGGATATGCAAAGCCGCAGCTTTGCAGTATGCCATTCCCGAAGGAGCAATAGCCGCTTCCGGCGGCGGCGACAATATGATGAGCGCTATCGGAACAGGCGCTGTGCAGAACGGCATTCTTGCCATGAGCCTGGGAACTTCAGGCACGCTGTTTGGCTTTTCCGATACGCCGGTGATTGATCCGGAAGGAAATCTTGCGGCATTCTGCTCGTCAACAGGCGGCTGGCTGCCCCTGCTGTGTACAATGAACTGCACTGCGGCTAGCGAGGAATTCCGCGCCCTGTTTGGGCTGGATGTTCAGGCATTCAATGCAGAAGCGGCCAAAGCTCCTGTTGGAGCAGACGGCATTATAGTTTTGCCTTTTTTTAACGGGGAGCGCACCCCCAACCTGCCCCACGGCAAAGCAAGCATTCATGGCATTACTGCGGCAAATTTCAAAAAAGAAAACCTTGCCCGCGCCGCCCTTGAATCGGCCATTTTTGGAATGAGGATGGGGCTTGAAACATTCGCAAAACTGGGATTTAAGGCAAAAGAGTTACGCCTAACAGGCGGAGGCGCAAAAAGCCCGCTGTGGCAACAAATAACGGCTAATGTTATGAATCTGCCGGTGCGTGTCCCTGCCAGCACGGAATCTGCCGCAATGGGAGCGGCAATTCAGGCGTTGTGGTGCCTGCATAACGACTCACCCGAAAGCAATGGCAAAAAAAATTCCATTAAAAAAATTACTG
>WRNF01000120.1 GCA_009776715.1 Treponema sp.
CGTCTGTAGTACATATTGTTTTGGGCGATTTGGAAAAACGCGGTTATCTTAAAGCGTTGATAACCCAGAATATTGATCTGCTCCATCAAAAAGGGGGCAGTTCCAGGGTGATAGAAGTCCATGGTTCTCCAAAGACGCATTATTGCCTTCGCTGCGCCGGCATAAGGATGAATTTTGAGGAAGCGGCAGCTATTGTCCATGCCGGCAAAATGCCCGAATGCCCAAAATGCGGCAGGGTGCTGAAACCGGCAATTACCTTTTTCGGCGAAAGCCTTCCCGCAGATGCCCTGCGGGAAGCGGTAAGTGAATCCCAAAAAGCCGATCTGATGCTGGTACTGGGAAGCAGCCTGACCGTGTACCCTGCCGCTTCCATGCCTGAATATACCTTACGAAACGGCGGCAATATTATTATCGTAAACAACATGCCTACACATTTGGACAAGCAGGCAATAATGCATTTTGATGAACTGGAACCGGTGTTTGAAGGTTTGAAGAAATTGATAGGGAACAATGAATAATATAAAATTACGAATGAGTAATGAGAAAGGGCTAAAAAATATAGTTAATTATGTAATGTGTATATAACAGGACACTTACCTGTAACTTCATTTGGGCCACTCGCTAAGCCATAAATGCAATAGCCACGGATTTTCACGGATTAAAAGGATTTCCACGGATTTTTAATTTTATTTTTAAATTCTGTGGAAAACCGATGATTATTCTTGGTTTCAGTCCTAGAAATCTGTATTCCTCTGTGTAAATCTGTGGAAATCCGTGGAAATCCGTGGGCTTTTCTTTAATTTCATAAAAGTTACCTTGAAGATGGTTCGCAGCGGTGCGGTGGCTTGTCTCTAACTTCATTTGGGCCTCTCGCTAAGGCATATATGCAATAGCCACGGATTTTCACGGATTAAGAGGATTTTCACGGATTTTAAGAATGAGTCCCCTCCGAAAAGTCTCTTTTGACTTAAAATGCTTAATGAGCAATTTTGTAAATCCTTTTATAGCAAGGACTTACGGATGCTGCTTTTAGAGAAAAAAACGCGAATTATACTTTTCGGAGGGGACTCAAGAATTAAAATTTTAAAATAATCCGTGTAAATCCGTGGCCTTTTAACTATAACTTCAAAAGTTACCTCATGTATGCGTCACGCCATGCTAGATTTTCTTATCTAAAGCCTTACGGCTGCATATATGGGCGTGCGTGGGAGCATAACACGGTTGAGCAAGGTTCCAAAAAAATTACGGATCGGCCCAGCGGCTGTTTATCTCCACATTTACCTTTAACGGGACAATTAATGTTACAACCTTCTCCATTTCTTCCTTTACTAAAGCCGCTGTGATTTCAATGTCTTTTTTTGGGCATTCCAGAATCAGTTCGTCATGCACCTGCAATAAAAGTTTTGCGGGGCTTCTTTCAGCCTCAAGGCGTTTGTCAAGATTAAGCATTGCGGTTTTAACTATATCCGCCGCTGAACCCTGAATGGGGGTGTTAACTGCAATCCGTTCTGCCGCGGCTTTTTCAGTTTTATTCCTTGAATTAATGGTGCGGATATTTCTGCGGCGCCCCATTATTGTTGAGGCGTATCCGCAGCTTTCTGTTTTTTTAATCAGGCTTTCAATATAATCCCGAACTCCGGAATAGGTGTTAAAATATGCAGTTATAAAATGCGAAGCTTCGGTACGGCTAATATCAAGTTCATTAGCCAGGCGGAATGCGCTCATGCCGTACATTACGCCAAAATTTATTGTTTTGGCCATGCGCCGTTGATCATCGGTTACCTTCTCCTCGTTAATGCCAAAGATAAGCGCAGCGGTTCGGGCGTGAACGTCAATTCCTTCATTAAAGGCAGCAACAAGATTTTTGTCCTGGGACAGATGCGCCAATACCACTAGCTCAATCTGGCTGTAATCAGCGGAAATTAACAAGCAGCCGGGCGAGGCAATAAAGGCTTCCCGTATCCGCCGTCCTTCTTCGCTGCGTATGGGGATGTTCTGCAAATTTGGCTGGCGGCTGGACAGGCGTCCGGTTGCTGTTCCCGTCTGATCAAAATTTGTGTGCAAGCGCCCGTTTTTATCCGCCATGCCGGCAAGGGTATCAACATAGGTAGATTTTAATTTTGCCAGCGTTCGGTGCCGCAGGATAATGGCAGGAAGAGGATCCTGGCGGGCCAGTTCTTCAAGAGATGCGGCATCGGTAGAATAACCGGTTTTAATTTTTTTTCCCGGAGTAAGTTTTCGTTCNNTAAACAACACTTCCTGCAGTTGCTTGGTAGANGAAAGGTTAAANTCATGCCCGGCCATTTTCCATGTTTCATGTTGAATTTTATCCAATTCCACATTAAGTTCTTTTCCATAAGCTGTTAAAACATTTGGCTCTATTTGTATGCCGGCAATTTCCATTTCTCCAAGAATAGGCAGCAGGGGCATTTCAATATTTTCAAAAAGTTTCACCGCATCAGTTTCTTCCAGCAATGGTTTAAAATGATGCATTAGGCGCATGCAAAGATCGGAATCTTCAGCGGAATAGGAAGCGGCTTTTTCCAGAGGGACAGCATCAAAAGCCCTGTTTTTTGGCACAATGTCATTGTAAGATGCGGCATTATAATCAAAGATATATGCGGCAAGCGAATCCAGCGAGTAGTTATTTCTGTCGGGGTCATAAAGCCATGCCGCTGTCATTGTATCCCATATTTTACATTGCCAGCGGTTTATGCCCCATCCACGGCTTGCTTTGTAATCATATTTTGCATTATGCGCAACAACAGTCATGGATGGATCGGCTAACAGAGGGGCCAATAATGAAAAAACTTTTTTCGGATCAAGGTACGGCGTATCCTCAAACGTGCCATCCTCATTAACGCCGTGGGGGGCTATCGGCACATAGTAGGCCTCTTTTGGCTTTAAGGCCAGCGAAATGCCAATGGGGCGGGAATTCCATGCATCAAGGGAATCGGTTTCAAAATCAAGGGCAAGAAGTTTCTGTTTGTGCGCATTGGCAAGAAGGGCTGTTAATGCATCAATGCTGGTGATAATCGAATACGCTCCTTTTCCAAAAAGGGATGTATCGCCGGCATAAGCGTTATGTGTATTTATGCACTGTCCGTCTTCCTGTTCCGCATGCGCAGAAGGGCTGTCTGCATCAGAGCCTGTTCCGGGATAAAGCTGTTTTGCGCACTGGCGAAGCCCCTCGCGCAGCAGCAGGCGGGCAGCCGCGGGGCGGTTCATGTTTTCAGCAGAAAGTTCATTTATGCCGGAAAAGGGCAGGGGGACATTGGTTTCAAGCTGTATCAAGGAGCGGGAAAAAAATGCGCTTTCTTTTCCTTCCGCAAGTTTTTTGCCTTTTGCCCCGTCAATGCCGGCAATATTCCGGTAAATTGCATCCAGCGATCCGTAACGCGCAATAAGCTCCGCCGCCGTTTTTTCGCCAATGCCTTTTACCCCTGGGACATTATCCGATGCGTCCCCTGCAAGCGAAAGAAGGTCCAGTATCTTTTCCGGAGGAACTTTCCATTCCTCTTTTACCTGCGCAGGGCCAATAAGTTCCCATGACTGTCCGGCATTTGAATAATCCTGTTTCACCTGTTTTGCAGGCCGAAGCTGGAATATGCCGCTGCCCACCAACTGAAGCAAATCTTTATCTGAAGAAATAATATAGCACTGCCGGCTTTCTTCCCTGCATTTTTTTGCCAGCGCAGCGATAATGTCGTCAGCTTCAAAACCGTCTACGCGCAAACTGGCAATGTTAAGTGAAGCAAGGAATTCTTCTATTAGCGGCACCTGCGCATGAAGGTCCTCCGGCGCTTTTTGCCTGGTGGCCTTGTAATCGCTGTACATTTTATGCCGAAAAGTAGGGGAGCGTGAATCAAAAACTGCCGCTAGTAAACGAGGCACCTCCTTTTTGCCGGATATTTCTCCGTCCGGCCCAATCTGGGGAGCGCCGTCTGAAAGCAGGCTTATAAGCTGGCGGGAAAAACCAAAAAGAGCAGAAACATTTTTTCCGCTGCTGTTGCGCAGGGGACGATTTAAAAAAGCAAAATATGACCGGTAAATAAGGCCATAAGCGTCAATAAGGTACAAAGAAGGAATAATATCGGACATAAAGCTATCATACCATTTTTTTATTGTATCAGTCCAATTAAAAATTTTCGGAAAAACCTGCAGAATTTTCTTGAATTTATTATATTTTTTATTATTTTTTAAGTAAAGAAGAAATGTAACTTTTTAGGAGGTTAAAATGAAGAAGCTTATGTTTTTTGAATTGTTGGTTTTGACAATGATGATTGCTGTATCTTGTTATGGGAAAGGAAACAAACAGGGAAAATATGAAAAGGAAACCGTTAAAAGGAAAAAATTAACCCATGAGGATATTACCGGCAAATTTTTTATTGGCAATGAATTGGATTTACACCGGTTTGACGGATTTTTTGACGATGACAATATCCGCCAATTAAAACTGTATGAAAACGATACTTTTTATTATATTAAAAATAGAAGTTTTTATAACGGAACATGGAAATATAATAAAAATAACAAATCTGAACCATATGTTTTTGAATGGCTTGAAGAAGGCAATGTGCAAAGGTGCGACATGGAATTTTTTGAAGACAGTAATGGTTATGTTATATGGAAAGGAAAATGTGCACNAAAAGACAAAAATGTTCCTGTTAAAGAGATTTTTAGCGACGAGTATAAACAATTATATGTGAAATTTATTTCCATAAACTAAAATTATTGTTTGTTAATAATGCCTTTGATTGACAATACCCGGATCTTGCGAAAAAAAATTAGTATTTTTCAGTTCATCAAAGGCATTATTAATATCGTCTGAAATTACTTTAATAAGTTTGCTTTGTATGGTTTCCAATGGAAAAATAACCATGATTTTGACTCATCTTTTTGACAGCAATGATACATCGCTTGAATCAAAATGGTATGCCATAAACGATAAACGTTTTAGTAATACTATCAATCTTATGATAGAAATTTTCCAGGGAATGTTTCCGCCTGATCAAACTTATTTTGTAGAAAAAAACGCCCTAACATTGCCGTTTTTTGGAGAAGCACGAATATTTTCAAGGAAAAATTAAAATAATCCCCCGCACTGCATTCGCTGCGAACCAACTCTTTGGTAACTTTCGAGAAAGAACAGATCGCTTCGATTTTTTAACCACGGAGGACACAGAGGGGAACACGGAGAGCGCATCTACGATGCGACACAGAGGGAAAAAATAAAATATTTATTATTCTTCTCTGTGTTCTCCGTGGTTTATACTCCGTGCCCTCTGTGGTTATTATTATATCAGGGCGGCCAAATGAAGTTTGAGGTAAGCTCCCGCCCAGATGAGCTGCGAACCATCTACATGGTAACTTTTGAAGCTATAGTTAAAAGCCCACGGATTTCCACAGATTATTTTAAATTATAATTCTTTAAATCCGTGTAAATCCTCTTAAGCCTCCCTTCGGTCGGCGAGTGTAAGGAAAATTATTATACGTAGCCGCTAAAGCGGCTTGTACTACCGTGAAAATCCGTGGCTATTGTATATATGCCTTAGCGAGAGGCCAAATGAAGTTAAAGACAAGCATTGGAATTGTTTAATTTAAAATTTTTGTGCTATAATATTAACATGAAAGTATTAATTATTGGGGGAGCAGGATACATAGGCAGCCATGTTGCAAAGGAATTTCTTGAAAAGCAGCATGAAGTAAGCGTTTTTGACAACCTTTCCAGCGGTTTACGGGAAAATTTATTTGCAGAAGCGCATTTTATTCAAGGAGATATCTGCGATTACCCTGTGCTGCTGCAGGCCATGAAAAGCGGATCCGAAGATTTTGACGCAATCATTCACCTGGCTGCTTTCAAAGCAGCAGGTGAATCCATGCTGCAGCCGGAAAAATATGCATTCAACAATATAAACGGAACGGTAAACATCCTGAATGCGGCGTGCGCTGCCGGCATAAAAAAAATTGTATTTTCATCCAGCGCGGCAGTGTACGGAGAGCCGGAATACCTTCCCCTTGATGAAAAGCATCCGCTAAACCCGGGAAATTTTTACGGTTTTACCAAGCTGGAAATTGAACGGCTGCTGGGCTGGTACGAAAAGCTCAAAGGCATTCGGTATGCCAGCCTGCGTTATTTCAATGCCGCCGGTTATGATGAAGAAGGCTGCATTAAAGGACTGGAGCAAAACCCGGCGAACCTGCTGCCGGTAATTATGGAAACCGCCTGCGGCAAAAGGCCGGAATTGCATATTTTCGGAGACGATTACGATACGCCGGATGGAACCTGCATTCGCGATTATGTCCATGTAAGCGATCTTGCCGCCGCCCACGCCGCCGCTTTGGAGTATATCGGCAAT
>WRNF01000121.1 GCA_009776715.1 Treponema sp.
TTTTACCTTAAATGAAGCTGTTTTTCAATAGCAAATTCGGAAATAGTCAATTAATTAAGTTAATGGGAACCTCTAAAAACCTCATGGTGTTGCACAATGGTTAAAAAAAGAGATAGAATGAATTACGGAGAAACTATGGGAAATGTATTTGCAGACATTACCGTTAAAAACGCATTTGATATTGCTCTTGTCAATGCGGGACATATCAATGAAAACAATGTACGCAGCGTAACATTGACTGCCATTGTCGATACCGGTGCCACAACATTGGTAATCAATGAAGAAATATTCAATCAATTAGGCCTTGACGTAGTAGAAACACGTACCATAAACCTTGCCGGCGGCGCAAAAGTGGAATGTAAAGTAACCAGCCCGGTGAATATTCACTGGAAAAACCGTTTCGCCGCGGTAAGCGCCGTAGTGCTGCCAGAAGGNAAACCGCTTCTCGGAGTAATACCTCTGGAATTTATGGACCTCATTGTTGATCCCATCCGCCGTGAACTAGTCGGCGCGCATGGAGACGAAGCGGTCCTAATGGCAATGTAACAGTACATAGTCAATTAACTAATTAATTATTTCCGAAAAGGAAATTGCCTTTTCTTTTTGCGGAGAATTTTGCGGTTATTTACCGCAAAATTCCACAAGTCCGACAGGCTATTAGATAATTTGAGTAACTGCCGCTGTTGAGCGATCTTCTCACACAACTTTAAACTTTGAAACTTCCTTAATCAAGCTATCGATGGCCATTCGGTTTTTACCACTTATCTCATTGACATGGTTTACAGCGTTATTCATGTGATTAGCGCCGGTTGCAATCTCGTTCATACCTAAAGTAATCTCCTGTGTCGCTTTTTCAAGATTATTGCTTTCCGTTATTACTTCTCTTGCCCCTTGTAGCATTTCTTGAGTACCATCTTCTACCTGCCGGGTTATTTCATTCACATTTCCAACACCCTCAAGAATTTGTTTGCTTCCTTCTCCCTGCTCCTCCATAGCATTAAGGATATTTTCCTCTTGTTCAGCCACGGTTTTGATATTTTTCTCAATCGCTTCAAATTTTGCAAGTACATTTCCGGTTGAACGGGTTATTTTATCAATAGATGCTTTTATTTTTTTAAGAACCATTCCTGTGGTAGTGGATTGTGCGCTTGAATTTTCCGCCAGTTTGCGAATTTCATCAGCGACAACTGCAAATCCTTTACCNGTTTCTCCGGCATGGGCTGCTTCAATCGCAGCATTCATAGACAGCAAATTAGTCTGGCTGGCAATATTTGCCATTACTGTGTTTATTTCCAAAAGCCCTTCGGACTCACGAGCAATTTCCTGAATGTCTGTTGCCACTTCAGTTAGGCCGGTACGCCCAATCTCCGAGGCATCTCTTAATATTTTAACATTCTCATCGTTTTTACTGAGTGTTTGAGTAACTGACCCGGTGTTTGCAACCATTTCTTCAATAGCCGATGATGCCTGAGATACATTAATACTCTGATTTTCAACATGCTTATTAAGCTTATTTATATTCACCACAAGCTGCTCCATAGTAGCATGGGTTTCACTGACGCTGGCAGATTGGTTTATAATACGGCTCTTGATATTTAGAACATTAGAGGTTATTTCATTTACAACGGCTGCTGCATCATTCATGTTACTGGTAAGCTCGTTTCCAACTTTAGACAATACCACTGATTCATCTTTTATTTTTACTACGAGGTTTTTTATTTTTTCTACAGTCTTATTGAAGTATTTCGCTAAATCCCCTATTTCATCATTAGAATTTATTTTGATAGATACAGTCAAATCACCCTCGCCTTCGGATATATCCTTGAGTGTGTCAGTAACTTTTACAATTGATTTTGTAATGCTCAATGTAATAATTACCGCTAAAATTACACTTACAACTAACGAAACAACAATAAATATTATAATAATTCTTTCAAACATTATGCCATATTCCTGGACTTCTTCTGTTTTTTCTCTAAGTAAAAAGCTATACCTTTCCTGTACTTTTGTTAAAACGTTTATAACTTCCTGCGTTTTCGGTAAAACTTCCTCTGTGAACTTCTTATTCGCTTCATCCATTTCCCTGTTTCCAAGATGATTAATAATTTCCTCTGCTTTATGATGAATGAAATTATGAGGTTCAATGATTTGGTTGAGCAATGAGACAAGTTCCGGGTCCGATATATTTTTTACTTCATCGCTGTTAAGCCATCTGCCTAAAGAGCATCCAACAGGATCAAGAGAACCGGTAAATTCCGTTCCGGTATACACTGTTTGAGACAGTCCGTGCCTCCAGGTATAATGAGAGTTTAAAATAGGCGAAACGCTTTCTTGCGCTTCTGACAAATAAAAAATATCCTCAGAAGTGGATGTAAGTATAATATTACTATAATACCCCATTATACCAATAAAATTTCCTATTGCAACTACAATAAAGAAACCGCCAAAAAGTTTTGTTCTTATCTTCATAAGTTTATCTTCCTTCTAATACCAGCAACATCATAAGCAGTAACTATATTTTTCATATTAAAGTCCTAGCGTATAACGTTCGGCTTATGGTATTATAAAATAACTAAATATAATGTTGAAATTAGTATACTAATAATTTATTAAATAGTCAATATTTTTTAGTAAAGAATGTAGTGCTTTTCTCACACACAGATGGTTTTCTGTAATATTCTGTTATCATAATTACAAATACATGTTAATATCTTTCAAACATAATATGTTAGCATAACGTTTATTATTCTTTCTCCTTACCGGATGAATATTTATTTCTTTCATGTTATATTTTTTTAATGATGTGGAGGAAATTATGGAAAGAACGACCAAAGAAGAAGACGCACCATGAAAAAAGAGTGCCTGGCACCATGAAATGGCACCATGAAAAAAGAGTGCCTGGCACCGTGAAGAAAAGAGTGCCTGGCACCGTGTGTTCCTTCTGAAATTATTACTTATCTGCTTCATAAGGAATTAACTGTTACCCAGACAAATGGATAATGCATATAGTGTCAGGCACAGAATTTGTGTGTGAGGCGGGTATGCTATATGTGGGGGGCAGTGAGCATTTACACAATTTTTAAGATAGGCTCCTTACGGCTGCAGCACTAGGCATGTTCTCCGTTCCCCCTAAGCTCTTTTGATTTTTTTATTGACAAATTTACGCCTGCGTAATATGCTGTAATAAATATGTTAAGATTAAGATGAAGGAGTTTATCCATGAAAAACACCTGTATACAAAACAGCAAAACCCTGCTAAAATTAAGGAAGTCCTCATTCCCCATTAGCTCTCTTCCTTTTTCGCTTCTAATTCTTGCACTTATCCGACATGGATGGCGGTGTATAAATGCTTTAGCCGAAGTTTTTGTGAAACAAAAACTTCAGCGGCAAAAAACAGCATGGATGCTGTTTTTTGCCGCTTGCTCATTACTCATTTGTAACTGCGATCTCTTTAACAAACCCCGCGATCCGGATTACTTGAAAAAAATAGACGCGGAAATTGCCTGGGCCAATGCGAAAAAATTAACCGTCCACCTTAGCTTTGACCGAAACTGGGGCACAAGCAACCCCGGGCAAGGGAAAATAACCCCAAAACCAATGGACATCCGGAAAGGCTATGCCTTTGACATTGAATTTAGCCCGGACACTGCCTATTCACTGACAGAGTGGCGCGCTTTCAGCGGCGAATTGCCGCAAGGCTGGGAAGAGGACCTCGCCCAGCTTGAAGACGAAGAGATAAAGTCCAGGGAACTGGAAATGGGCAAAGATTTTGTTCTCGTGTACGCGCCTGAAATATTCAGCCGGGGCGGGAATTATTCCATAAAAATCAACGTTACCGGCACCATTACCCTTATCCCCTGGTGCAAGACGGAACCCCGCATAACAAGGACGGAGCCGAGGTTTGCGCCTAACATGGAACTTTCAAGGGGAAGGGTTATCAGCTTATATTTTAATTCGCCGCTGGATGAATCGTCGGTGCATAATGCGGTAACAATAACATCGGGCGGAAACGACTACTCGGATCATTACACAGTCGGGTATTTTGACACTACAGGGCAATTTGTTGTTACGCTTGCCCCTAAATCCGGCAATTTGCCGGAAGGGGGAAAAGAAATTACCGTAACTGTCAAGAGCGGCGAAGGCGGAATAGCAAATATTCAGGGCGAATGGATGCAGGGCGAAGATGCAGTGTACACATGGACAACGCTGAATACGGCGGGCGTTTCTGTTGAAACATGGAGTGCGGCTTATGACGAAGAAACAAACGCTATCGGTGTTGAGTGGAAATTATCGGCAAGCAGCGAAAGGGTGGAAGCCTCCTACACGGTAAACAGCGGGCCTAAAATTCCTCTTGCTGCGGCTGGAGAGAATGTCATAAAAAGCACCATTACCGGCGTAGGCAAAATCAATGATGCCAATGTCCGCCAGGGCACCGGGGTAACTGGCGTTCAGGAATACGAGATAAGCATTGATATTTATGAAGGGAATTTGCTTGAGGAGAGCATGTCTTTAAAAATCTGGAACATTCCGGGAATGGCGGTGAGCAATCTAAACCCTGCAATAGAGATTGATTCAATTAACAATGAACAATTAACAGACAGCGATGGGAAAACTTTTGTGCTTACGAGGGATATTGTCATTAACGGGCATACGCCCATTGCCGAATTCAGCGGCAAGTTCTACGGCAATGGGCATACGGTTGCAATTAACGGCGGCCTTGGGGACGAATCATACCGGGGATTTTTCGGTTATGTGGAAAACGCCGTTATTCGGGATTTGACGCTTGTCTATAATGATACCGCACTCACAACTGCGACCCACGTGGGCGGCATCGCCGGTTTCGCGGCTGGTACGACAACCATTACCAACTGCATAGTCAAAGGCGGCTTAATTTCGCTTGTCACATCATTAGCAACCCCCCTGTATTTAGGCGGCATGGTAGGCCAAATGGAAAGCGGCGTTGTAATTGATACCGGGTATACTTCCCTAAACGTGGAATTAAGAAATAACGGGGCCGGGGCTGCCTATGGGGGAGGAGTGGTTGGAAAAATAGGTGTCGCTACCGAAAGAAAAATAATAATTGATCCTCCTACTGAAGATGAAGAGCCGCTTAAGAGTGTAATACCCCTGCTCTTGAATATCCGGGCGCTGGGCAATGTCACCTGTCAAAAGCCTGATACCGACGGCGATATATTTGCCGGAGGCATAGTTGGCTCAGACCTGAGCATTGGCGGAAAAATGCAGCAGCTTAGTTATGGGGGAATTCTAAAGTTGGGCCGGAGTTCTTCTTATCAAAGGGGCAGTCTTTACGGCGGCGGAATTGTGGGATATTGCGAATTTCCACGGTATGAAAATTGCGAATTCGAGCGAAACGGAAGAATTGAGGTTCCCCGGGATCAATCGTCGGATGCATACATTGGCGGCATTGCCGGATTTTTGCGGGAAGGTATACNTTATGACGCAGATTACCCAAGTAATACCCAGTGGTCATTCTACCGCTGCACAGCCCGTGGTGATATTGATTTACAGATGGACCTGGGATCGAGATACGCAAGCGGAATAGCCGCTTGTCTTTTTGGCCTTACCGCCAATTCTACCAGAATAAGTTTTAAGGAATGTGTATTCGAACAGGGAACATTATTTTTCCAATCCAGAGGAATAGCCAATGTGGGCGGAGTTATCGGAGGTGTCGTAGTAGCCGACCAAAATTACATTGGTGTCTTTGAAGACTGCTTTTCCAGGGCCAACCGGATTGAGGTGGCGGGCAGCGATTCTTTTTATTTCGGCGGCTTTGGCGGAACGCTTTCCCTGTCAACTGTAAAAAACTGCGGAAATACCAGCCCTATCATAATAAATGAAGCCGGCCAGGCTCCATTTTACGCATATATGGGCGGCTTTATCGGGAGTCTTATAAGCAGTGAACTTAATAACTGCTGGTCAAGGGGTACAGTAAATTCCAAAGGGAGATCGGATCAATATACCGGCGGGCTTGTCGGTTATTCTAATCGCTCTTATGATATAACTGAAAACAGCAAAATAACCCAATGCCGGGCCGAAGGCAATGTTAATGTGGTGAGCAGAAGTCCGAATAGACCTGTTTATACCGGGGGCCTTGTAGGGTATGCTAATTACATGGACATAAGTGAATCTTATGCTACGGGTATAGTTACTGCACAGCAGAATGTATATCTTCAGGGTAGTTACGCCTTTTTAGAAGCCGGCGGGCTTGTAGGAAGGCTATATATCGGGAGCATTGAAAACTGCTATGCCGTTGGAGATGTGCTGATAGACGATCCCAACTCTACTGGTAATGACACAAAATTACGGGCAGGCGG
>WRNF01000122.1 GCA_009776715.1 Treponema sp.
TAACGGCAATGCAAGATCAATACAAGTGCCTGTAGGTACTGGGCAATGGGGTTATGGTTTCGGAATTAATGCCCTCGGCACAATTGACTGGTCTCAAGTTGACGGTGTGTCACTCTGGGTGCATGCATCGGCTCCAATGACAGTAACGCATTTTGGCTTCCTGGATGATGCTGGTGGTGAAATTAAAGATACATATTTTGTTGAGTATATAGGCGATAATGGCAATGGCATTACGGTCGGCACCGGCTGGCAGCATATAATTGTGCCCTTGCCGAGAGCCGGTGTTGTGCCTGGAGTACAGCAACAGGTATTTAAAGTATGGTGTCCAAACACTGCAACTGCGACTTTGTATATTGACGAAATAGCTCTTATTAAAGCACAAAGCCGCTCTGTATCGCTTGTTATTGCCGATACTGCAACAATTTCTCCAAGTGTTACAGTGACAGGTTCATCCCTTGCAGGAACAATAAAAGTTAAATACAACCTTGACGGATTTGAAACTTATTTAATTCACAATACGTCTTATAAAGCCGCAGCAAACTGGTTTGGCACTGCTGCTTCAGTTACTTATGCAGTTAATGGCGATGCATCGCTTGCCAACGGCGGTCAAAGTATTGCATCAGACGCCACTATTGGAGGCTCCTTTACTTTTAAAGTTACCTTTACCGGCGGCATAGAAAGCAATCTTATGAATGTTACTATTACTATCCCCGCATCCCCAATAATCGAAGATTTATCGGCTCCGATTAGTTCTTATACGTTTGAAAATGCTACTTGGTGGTCAGGTTTTGATGCAGCTACCGGGGGCCGCAACTCTTTGCAGCATTCAGGAGATAATAACACTAGAGGAATTTATAGAAATAATTTTGGTCAGGATTTCTCGAGAAACATTGCCCCATACAATACTGCAAATGCAAAGGTTAGAATTGGGCTTCATATAGAAACAACAGCAGCTCTTCCCTACGCTATAACTTTCTCTCTTGATACTGGAGCGCACGGCTCAGCAACTACATTTACCAACAGATACAATACCACTATTTCGGTAACAACAGGCAATGCATATGTTGACTATGACATACCGCTTTCCAATTTCATACTTACCGGCAACAGCACTACTTTAGCAAATGCAGGAGACCTAATTATTACCGGCTGGCGGGTTAATTCAACCCAAGCGGGCATTTATCATATAAGGATATCCGGCATTCAAGTTGTTGATTATTAACCAATAACGGCACTGCATTTTATACCCGCCGTTAAAAGCTAAAACACAAAGGCTGCCCCTTCCCGGGGCGGCCTTTTTTGTTATGCAGGGGCGGCGCGGGGGCTTACCTATAACTTCATTTGGCCTCTCGCTAAGGCATATATGCAATAGCCACGGATTTTCACGGATTAAGAGGATTTACACGGATTTTAAGAATTAAAATTTAAAATAATCCGTGATAATCCGTGGAAATCCGTGGCCTTTTAACTATAGCTTCAAAAGTTACCAAAGAGTTGGTTCGCAGCGAATGCTGTGCGTTATATTGACAAAAAGAAAATTTATATCTATTATTAACGTATAAATAAGAGGCATTATGAAATTCTTTATATTTATCTTTGGATTCTCTTTTGTGGCATTTTTTAATTTAGGCTGCGTTTCTACTATTAACGATACTAAATTAAATATTACTATTGATAATATAAAGCCTGTAGAAATTCTCTTATTGCAGAATGTAAGCGACAACGTCACTTTGTACCGCATTGGTTCTAAGGTTATGGAACATTCCGGTTTTATTAACCAGAGCGGAGAAAAATTTGGGTATTATGCCATTACCATTGAAAGCAGAAACAATGTGGGGCATAATTATTTAATTTTCGGATGGATTAATGGCCTTACATTATTTATTCCTTCGTTGATTGGGTTTCCGACAGAATCAACTGAATTTATCATGACGGCAAATCTTTTTATTTTCGATTCAACTGGAACATTTATAAAAACATATAAAAATTCAAATAAATTTACCAAAACAACCGGATTATATTACGGACATGATCCGCATAAAAAAGCATCTGCTTACTATTCAATTTTATTTAAAGAAATACTTGAACTTGCAAATATAGAAAAAGACGAAATTAATTTTCTGTTAGAAGAAGCCGGCCCTATAACAAATGACAATATCCGTTCCGCCCGGGAAAAAATAACAGAATATTTCAAAACAAAGCGAAATTAGTAACTCACCTAAAACATATTCTTCTTCCGTATTTTTAAAACGACCATCTTAGATCAATGTACATCTTATTTTTAACATGGTCGCGTGAATATTCTCCCTTGTAGCCTAAATACATGCTTGCGCCGCCGTAAGTAAAAACAATTGCAGGTTCCGCAAATAACTGCCACTGAGAATAATAATCGCCGCCGTTTTCGTAAGAAACCTGCCCGGCCTGTAAATTCACGCCGGCAACGCTTACATCTTCGGCAAGATAGTAGCTGTTAATATAAGCGGCAAATCGTACTGCAAGCTCAAATTTTAAATTATCAATAATCTGATACGAAGCATAAGGTTCTACTTCAAATTTTCCCCATGTGGCGGAATTGGTAAAATCCGCATTGTCTCCTTTACTGATAGTGTATTTTGCCTTTAATTCTGCATAAAAAGATTCGGTTATTGGGTATCCGGTTTTAAGAGCAAGCAGTGTTTTTATGGGAGATATCTTGTAGGTTCTGTTTACCGTTGANTCAACATCATATTCCCCCAGATTAGAAACAATTCCGTCAAAGACCAAATTCCCTTTTCCNCCATAGAGNTTGTCTATTCCTATGCCGAAACCAATATTGCCGGCTTGCGCAATGGGATCTAGGTCAGGATCGCGGTGCAGGCCGCCGTCATAATTGGCTTTATAATCATCGTAGATAGGATTATTGTCAAACATAACTGAAACAAAAAAATCTTTGTAACGGTACCCTGCGCCATACATGATCATTGTCAGATAGGTTACCGGTTTAATGCCCTCTGCTTTTGCGCCGTCGTCGGGATCGGGGAAATTGATGCCAATGCTAAAACCCAGGGGATCAACCCAGAACAGGCGCAGGCCGGTGTACCCAAGCCAGTCAGCGTTAAGCCATCCGTCGGTGCTGATAGGGGTGCCGCCGCCCTGTCCGCCAATAAAACGAAGCCGGCTGTCAAGAAAATTTGCCCACAGAAAATGATCGCCTAAGTTTACTTTGGCGTCATATTCGGTAAGGCTGCCGTGCGCCCAGAAGCTTAAGTTTAGGCCCCAGTACTGGGAATTATATCCAAAGCTTAACCAGCCTTCGCCGTTGTAGGATTCATTTTCCTCGGAAGCAAAGAATAAAGTCATGGGGTATTTGTTTCCATGGGCTATTTTGTTAAGCTGTCCCGTATAATCGGAATTTTTTATCAATAAGCCTGTTTTAATGCCGCCGGAAAGACTAAAGCCGTTTTCAAGATCCAAAGCCGAAGCGGATACCGCAATAATTATTGTTAAAATACTAAAAATAATTTTCCTCATAATAATTCTCCTCATTCACTGTATATTAATTTACTTTTATTGTTAAAATGATCATATTCATTTCCGCCGGCAATAAATTTATTACCGTCCCAATATATGCATGAAATTTGTTCCCTTTCGGAAAATTTTGTTTGTTCCGGCTGCGAACCAGGCAAGATTGCAGTCCAACTGCTGCCGTCGGCGGATTCTGACATTTTACCGTTATGCCCTGCCGCAACAAACCGGCTGCCGTTATATGCAACAGACAAAATGCCGGAATCGGCAAATTTACTGTCCACGCCTTGCCATAAACTGCCTGTGTCAAAGTTAATGCTGCTTGCAGGAATAGTTTTCATGTTTCCGCCTGTTCCCGCTGCAATTATTGTGCCGCTGCCGTAACAGAAAGCGGTTATGTCAAAATTATATCCAAGCAGCTCATCTGCAATCCATGTCCATGTTAGGCCTTTATCTGTCGAATAAAATATTTTTCCGCCTGTGCTTCCGGCAATAAGATGAGTGCCGTCATAGGCAAGAGCCAGGATATCTTCATAATAAAACGGATCAGAAAGATAATTAAAAGGAATTTGCACGGATGTCCAGTTAATGCCGTCTGTTGAATATGCCAATCTGCCCCATTGCCCCGCAGCGAAAAATATGCCAGGATTATCCCCGTCATGCGTAACAGCATATACTTGAGGGCTTATTGATTCTGCAAGGAGAGTAAGGATCTTGTCCGTTATTGTCCATGTGGCGCCGTTGTCGCTGGAAACTGCCGTAACNCCCCAGCCTCTGTTGTCATTATCTGCNTTTTCTGCCCAGTAACCTACAGCCGCAAATTTTCCNCCGCCGTATGTTATGTCTTTAAAGAAAATATAATTGTTGGAGTTTGACCATTGATTTGAAATATCGGGAATTTCTGTCCAGCTTATGCCGTCGCCTGAGCGGGCAATTTTCCCTGCGCCAACTGCGATATACACATTGCTCCCGTTATGCGCAATTGCAGAAATATTGGAAGTGCCGAAAGGATTTGAAGATGCCTCTACCCATCTGTACATTTTTTCGCAGGAAATGCTTAAGTTTACGCTGGAAAACTGCTGTGCAAATGCGGCGGAAGAAGCCCTGATTTGCTGCCCGGTACCATTTGAAGGGGCAGGGTTTGTCATTCTGATAATAATTCTTTCATCGCCGCGTTCAATGATGGATCCGTTTAAAGCGCCCTCGGCAAAACCGCCCGATCCTATGCCGGAAAGCACAGAGAAACTGTTTACCGGCAAGGAATCGGCAAATTTTCCGCCGCTTAATGTAATTGTTATTTTATTATCGCCGGCATTACAGTTAAAAGGGCTGGAATCAATGTTCTGCGGGGCCTTGACCACTTCCGGCGGCTGATAGCTTAAAACAATGCGGCTGTTTAATTCCTGGAAATAATCCTGCCCTGCGGCAACAAATTTTCCTCCGCCGTAAGCTGCGGTTTGAATTTGCCAGCGTGAAGAAAATTGATTTTGATTGTCCTGTTCGCCGGATTCAATGATTGTCCATGTTTCACCGTCAGAGGATTTTAACATTTTTCCGTTATGGCCTGCTGCAATAAAAACACCGCTCCCAAAGGCAATGCTTTGAATGCCGTTGGAATCGAAAGCATTAACAGGGACTAAATTCCAGTCGCTGCCGTTTAAGGAACGGCTTATCCTTCCCTGATCGCCTCCTGCGACAAAACAATTATTTCCGTAAGCAAGGCCGAAAATATTTAAACCAGAAAATTGACTGTCGGCATAATTCCAGCTTACCGCATCGTTGGACCAGGCCAGTTGCCCATCCTGCCCCGCCGCAACATACACATTTATTCCGTTAGGATTTCCGTAAGTTAGGGCAAGAATGCTTTTTTCGCCGAAGCGGGAATCCTGTACATTTGTCCAGTTGCCGCCGTCTTGCATATATATCATCCTGCCGTTATCGCCTGCTGCAACAAAGCGGCCGCCTCCGTAAGTTATGCATAAAATTGACTGGCCGTCGAACATGCTTTCGGACCAACCGTTCCAATTTATTCCGTTGTCGGATGCCGCCATGCGGGAGTCATATCCGACAGCAATAAATTTATTGTCCCCGTAAGTTATGCCGCGAATGGTGTTGGTAAAGGAACTTTGCATAACGCCGTAACCGGGACGAATAGCCGTCCATGTAAGGCCGTCGCCCGAGTAGGCCATCTTGCCTTCATCGGCAACTGCGGCAAATCTTCCGTTGCCGTATGTTATGCCGTAAATTACCGATCTGCCAAAGATTCCCTCTATGTTTTGCACAATAGTCCAAATCCCGCCCTTAACTGCCTGCATAGAAATTTTGGAAGCAGAATCCTTAATCGCTTCTTTTTTAACCAAAAAACTGTAATTGTTTTTTGTAAGCGCTTCCGTCAAATCAAAACTAAAAATTACCCGGTTATCGCTGTCCCTAAGCGGTACATTCAGATTTATAACAGATGTGCCCTGCTGTAATACAAAATATCCTGATTCCAGCTTCTCCTGAAAAGTTCCTCCGTTCAAAGTAATTATTAACATATCCCTTCCATCATTATCGTCAATGGAGAATGTACCCGAAATGTCTGAAGCGGGCGAGGGAATATAATTCTGCAGACGGCCTTCATAGTTTGCCTGAAGGCAGGAACTTGCAAATAGAGCGGTTATAATTGCTGGTAATAAAAATAACACTTTTTTCATATTGCCTTCCTTAATTTGAGTAAAAAACAGATCCTATATTGCTGCCAATTATTATCCGCTTCGACGTGCAGCCTAATGC
>WRNF01000123.1 GCA_009776715.1 Treponema sp.
ATCGCACTGATATATGCCGTTTTAATAGCATATAATTGGAGATGTGCGACGTTTAAATGCCGCACATCGCACTGATATATGCCGTTTTAATAGCATATAATTGGAGATGTGCGACGTTTAAATGCTGCACATCGCACTGATATATGCCGTTTTAATAGCATATAATATTATTTTATAAGGAAAAAGAAGTGGAAGTAACAAAAGAAATAACTCCTCTTGAAAAATCGAATGTAAAGCTTAGCATTACCATTCCGGCAGAACAAGTGCAGTCTCAATATAACGAGATAATTAAAAAATATGCAAAAAATATGCAGTTGCCGGGGTTTCGCAAAGGGAAGGTGCCCCAGAATGTGCTGGAACGAAAATATGGAGATGTTCTTAAAAAAGAAGCAATGGGAAAAATTACCGAAGAAACTATAAGCAATATTTTTAAGGATGAAAATATTTCCATGTATGAAAAACCATTGCCTTATTCACAACCTCAATTAATGAATGAGCCTGTTTTTGAATTTGGAAATGATTTGAACTTTACATTTATGTACGATGTTATGCCAAAAGTTATTATCAAGCAATGGAAGGGGCTTAGCGTGGAAGTTCCTTATTCAGAAATTGGCGATGAAGATATTTCTGTTGAATTGGAAGCGATTCGTAACCGCAACGGTTTTGTTCTTGATCGGGATGAAAATGCCCTTGCCCAAAAAGGCGATGTGATCACCGTCAGCTATTTTGAAATAACTGAAGATGGGGAAGAATTGCCCAATACCAGGCGGGACGGTTTTACTTTTACTTTGGGGAGCGGATACAATATTTATGAATTTGATGATGATATTGCAGAAATGAAAAAAGGCGAAACAAAAGAAATAACTAAAACCTATCCGGAGGATTCAAATAAAGAAAAAAAACCGCTTGCCGGAAAAACAGTAACATTGCGGATAACAGTAGATGCGATTAAAGAAAAAAAACTTCCCGATTTAGATGATGATTTTGCGCAGGATGTTGATGAAAAATATCAAACGCTGGATGATCTAAAAAACAATATACGGGAAAAACTGGATAAGGAATTAACAAACCGTATCAAGGAATTATCGATTGAAAATCTGGTTAATGCAATTATAGATAATTCTCCGGTTATCCTTCCGGAATCCATGGTTAACACCGAGCTTAACGGAAGCCTGCGGAACTATTTAATGAAAATGGGAATAGATAAGGACTCTTCTCTTCATATGGTAACCCAGCCCAATGAAAGCCTGAATGCCGTTAAAGAAAAGTGGCGCCCTGAAATAGAAAAATCCCTACAGGGTAACCTTATTGTAGAAACCTTAATTAAGGAGCAGGGCATTGAAGCCCTTGATGAAGAAATAGAAAATGAACTGGAATTAATTGCATCAGAAACCGGAAAACCCCTTGAAGAGGTCAGGTCAAATTACAGCGATGAAACTACAATGGAATTACTTAAAGACCATATCAAAAAAAAGAAGGCTTACAGCATGCTTTTGGCGGAAAACACAATAATTCAGGGACAAAGAAAGAATTTTGTAGACTTAATGGAAGATAATGAGTAAATTATAAGTATGAATGTGCAAATGAACAATCTGGTTCCCATAGTCGTTGAGCGGACCGACTCTGGCGAACGATCCTATGATATTTATTCCAGGCTCTTAAAAGACCGCATTGTTTTTATCGACGGAGAGATAAATGATATCTCTGCAGATTTGGCGGTCGCCCAGCTTCTTTTTCTGGATGGCCAGGACAATGAAAAAGATATAAATTTATATATCAATTCACCGGGAGGCTCTGTTACTGCGGGGCTTGCTATTTACGATACGATGCAGTATGTTAAGTCTGAAGTGCAGACAATATGCCTGGGCCAGGCGGCAAGCATGGCGGCATTATTGGTAGCAGGAGGAACCCCGGGCAAACGCCTGGTGCTGCCTTCATCACGAATGCTCATCCATCAGCCCTGGGGAGGGGTATCCGGACAGGCCCGCGATATTGGCATACAGTCAAAGGAAATTATCCGTTTAAAAAAAATGACCATTGATTATTTTGCCAAACATACCGGAAAAACTGCGGAAACAATTGCGGCAGACATGGAGAGGGATTTTTATATGTCCGCAGAAGACGCAGTACAATACGGCGTTGCGGACAGAGTGTTAGTAAAGAGGGAAGAAAATGGCGCGTCTTCGTAATTCCGGAATAAGTATTGAACGGATTTGCTCATTTTGCGGAAAGAGCGGTGATATGGCCAGAAGGCTTATTGCCGGGCCAAATGATGTATTTATCTGCGATGAATGTGTGGAAGTTTGTCTGAATATTCTTAATGAAGAGGATCATGAATTAACCAGCCAGTTTACCGGGGATATTCCTTTGCCAAAGGAAATTAAAACATACCTTGACCAATTTGTTATTGGCCAAGATGCGGCAAAAAAAGCGTTGTCCGTGGCAGTGTACAATCATTATAAGAGAATTGCCAATCCCGTAAAAAACATTTCAAGCGATGTTGAAATAGAGAAATCAAACGTTCTTTTGATAGGGCCGACAGGAACAGGAAAAACGCTTCTTGCAAAAATTCTTGCAAAAAAATTAAAAGTTCCCTTTGCCATTGCCGATGCAACAACGCTTACGGAAGCCGGTTATGTAGGAGAAGATGTTGAAAATATTTTGCTAAAATTAGTGCAAAGCGCCGGCAGCAATATTCCTGCTGCCGAACGGGGCATTATATACATTGACGAAATTGACAAAATAGCCCGGAAAGGAGAAAACGTGTCAATAACCCGTGACGTTTCCGGAGAAGGAGTGCAGCAGGCACTGTTAAAAATTATAGAAGGGACCATTGCTTCGGTGCCGCCCCAAGGCGGGCGAAAACATCCTAACCAGGAAACAATCCGCATTGACACTACCAATATTCTTTTTATCTGCGGCGGCGCTTTTGTCGGGCTGGATAAAATAATAGCGCGAAGGGTGGTGCAGCATCCAATGGGATTTGGTTCCGAAAATGCCGGCAGCGAAAAAAGCCTTAGGGAACTGTTTGATGCAATGCACCCCGATGATTTAATTCAATTTGGAATGATTCCGGAATTTGTCGGCAGGCTTCCTATTTGCGTTAGCCTTGAAGAATTAAAACGTGACGAACTTAAAAGGATAATTACCGAACCTAAAAATGCTATTGTAAAACAATATCAGGCATCGCTTGCTTATGATAATGTAAACCTGGAATTTACCGATGATGCCATTGATGCCATTGCAGATACTGCTATTAAACAGAAAACCGGAGCCAGAGGGCTAAGGGCAATAGTGGAAAAACTTATGACCGATATTATGTATGACATTCCGTCTGTAAAAGGCAGAAAACAAGTGATAATCACCAAGGATGTGGTAAGAAAGAAAGAAGCTCCTGTTATTCAGTTCCTTCAAAAAATTGCATAGGGCATACATTGAGCCGCGACAACAGTTCCAAAAAAAGAAAAATATCCTCATTTATTTTTGGCGAAAAAAAAACTGAAAATAATTCTGCTAAAAATTTTAATGAAGAAACTTTTCCCCTTCTTCCTCTGCCTGAACTGGTGCTGTTTCCCAATACGGTGGTTCCGGTTTTTATTACAACAAAATCCGGCATAGATGCCGTAGAAGAAGCATTGCAGCGCGATTACCGGCTGTTTGCCGTATGCATTAAAAAAACAGAGCCAGCCTCGGATGAAAAAATGTGGCTGTATGGCACTGTTGTGCGCATTGTTCAGCATCTAAGGCTTCCCGACAATTCTTTTCGCATAGTGTTTCAGGGTGAATACAGGGGAAAAATTACCGGATCTGAAATGTATAAAAAATATTCCATTGTGACTATACAGCCGATTGATACCGGGCTTTTAAATGATCCTCCATCCCCTGAAGTTGTTGCATTAATGCGGGCTGTACAGCGGTCTTTTGCCCAATACGCCGAATTATCAAAGAAAATCGGCTCAGAAACAATGCTTGCCGTTGACCGCAGTGAAAATCCGGAACGGCTGGCAAATCTAGTCTGCAACGCATCGCAGTTTAATGCTGAAAAGAAAATTGAATTACTGTCAATTAGCGGCACGTTTCAGCGCCTGGAAGCAATTTTGGAGAAGCTTGAGCGGGAAAATGAAATTTTCGGCATTCAGAAAAATATTTCCGGCAAAGTAAGAAGCCGTATGGACAAAAGGCAAAGGGAATATTACCTGCATGAGCAGCTTAAAGAAATTAATAAAGAACTGGGAAACGACCGTATTGATGACGAATTTGAAGAAATAGAAAAAAAAATTACGGAAAAAAATCCTTCGCCGGAAGTGCTTGCAAAAACGGCAAAAGAAATAGGCCGCCTGCGAAAACTGCAGCCTTTTTCGCCAGAGGCAGGGGTGTTAAGGGCTTACCTTGAATGGATAGCCGATCTGCCCTGGAGCAAATGCAGCGCCGATTCATGCAATCTTGATGAAGCAAAAAAAATTCTGGACCGGGATCATTTTAGCATGAAAAAAGCAAAAGACCGCATATTGGAATTTATTGCAGTGCGCCAGCTTCTTGCCAGCCCAGAAGCCTCGGCTGCTTCGGTAAAAGGACCGATACTTTGTTTTGTGGGACCGCCCGGTACCGGCAAAACCAGTTTAGGCAAATCTGTGGCGCGGGCTTTGGAACGGCAATTTGTGCGCATTTCGCTTGGTGGGCTAAGAGATGAAGCCGAAATTAGGGGACACAGAAAGACTTATGTCGGGGCGCTTCCGGGAAAAATAATTCAATCCATGTGCAAGGCCGGAACCATGAACCCGGTTATCCTGCTGGATGAAATTGACAAACTGGCAAGCGATTTTCGAGGGGATCCTGCAAACGCGCTTTTGGAAGTGCTTGATCCGGAACAAAATGCTTCATTTACGGATCATTATGTAGAATTGGCCTACGACCTGTCAAAGGTATTGTTCATTACCACCGCTAATTCACTGCACAGCATTCCCTATCCGTTATTGGACAGAATGGAAATAATTGATATTCCCGGCTACGGCGAGAATGAAAAGTTATCCATTGCAAAACAATTTTTAGTTCCAAAAGAACTTGAAGCTAACGGCCTTTCCCAATCGCATATCCGTTTTACCGATGATGCTTTGCGGCACATCATCCGCTTTTGGACCATGGAATCGGGGGTAAGAAACCTTGAAAGAGAAATAGCCCGATGCATTAGGCGCATTGCCCGGAAAGCAGTTTCTGAAGGTTACGGACTGAACGAAAAGTTAATTAGCGCTTATAAAAAAACAATTATAAGCGGCAGTCTGGAAAAACTGCTGGGCAGGCGGAAATATAAAAATGACGTGTTTTTTAAGGAAGTCAGGGTAGGGGTAAGCTGCGGCCTTGCCTGGACAGAAACAGGGGGAGCAATACTTCCTGTTGAAAGCACCTGTTTTGACGGAAGCGGAGAGCTGATTATGACAGGCAATCTGGGTGATGTTATGAAGGAAAGCGCCCGCATAGCGCTGTCGTATTTACGCAGCATTCAGAAAAATTACCAGTTCCAGGTGAAAAATTTTGGCAAAAGCGATTTTCATATACATGTTCCCGAAGGGGCCATTCCAAAGGACGGCCCCTCTGCAGGCATTGCAATTGCCGTTTCACTCTTTTCAACATTATGCAACAAGACTCCGCGTTCAGGTTTTGCCATGACCGGGGAACTTACCTTGACCGGCCGAGTGCTGCAAATCGGCGGCTTAAAAGAAAAACTTCTTGCAGCCATTCGGAACAGCATTGAAACAGCGATTCTGCCCGCAGACAACCGCTCTGAATGGGAAGAACTGGATGCCGATATCCGCTCTGCCATTGCCGTTGAATTTGTTGATACCGCCTCTGATGTATTTTCCCTTCTCTTCAAAAAAAGAAAAAAATATTCATAAAAAGATTTTTAGGCAAGCCCTCGCACTGCTCAGCAGTAAACCATCTTTTGGTAACTTATGAAGTTATAGGTAAAAGGCCACGGATTTCCACAGAGGAATATAGATTTCTAAGACTGAAACCAAGAATAACCATCGGTTTTACACAGAATTTAAAAATAAATTAAAAATCCGTGTAAATCTGTGGCTATTGCATATATGCCTTAGCGAGAGGCCAAATGAAGTTAGAGACAAGCCGCTGCACTGCTCCGCTGCGAACCATCTACAAGGTAACTTTTATGAAATTAAAGAAAAGCCCACGGATTAGCACAGATTTTCCACGGATTTACACTGATTAATCAGAATTAAT
>WRNF01000124.1 GCA_009776715.1 Treponema sp.
ACAACGATAGACGTTACCCCGCGCCCCAATGACGAAAATCTTACCCAGGCCGGGAGCGGGACCTTAAGTTACCGCTTTATTTTTCCTGAAGGAGCGGCNGCGACTCTTAAGCTGTACACCCTGGACGGGGAGGAAACAGGCGAGACGATAGACCTGGCCGAAACAGAAACGGCCTGCGAGGGGATTCTTGTTTTGGACTCCGGTTTTTATTACGCCGGCGTCGTGGTTGAGCATGAAGGCAAAATGGCGGTATGGCGTGAACTTGCCCATATTTACGATGGCGCGGTAACTGAAGCGGTGTATGAGTTTAGCGTTAATGATTTTATCTACTCCGCCGCCGGCGCCATAATGCAGTTCAGTTTTTCGCTTGCCTATGAGTATGTGTATCCGATAGATCAGGACGCGAAAACGATTAATGTCATCGTGCCTCCCGGTACGGACACAAGCGCCCTGAAAGCGACTGTAAGCTATACCGGAGCGATGCTAACGCCCGGACAGGGGGAGGCGGCGGACTTTAGCGTCCCTGTCACCTACACGGTACATACCGGCGACATTGAGGAAAGTTATACGGTAACCGTGACGGACATCATAGACACAATTGAAGTGCTGGCCGATTATCTGGCCTATTGCGGCGGAATAGAAAATGACGAACCTGTTGCCGTTAAGTTTGGCGCAAGCCTGACTGAAAACACCTGGCTGGATCTGCTGGATACCATCGCCTTGGCGGAAGATAAGCTGATTGACCTTGACCTTTCCGCCTGTACCCCCGGAAACGATACCGGCGGCCTGCGCTCTGACGGCACTTTCGACCCCATGTGGGACATTGAAACAGGCAAGGCAAATATCAAAAAGTTCATTTTACCTGACGCGGCAACGGTTATTTTGGATGGGTATTATGACCCTGAAACACATTATTTTGCATTTAGGTATTTTACTGGTCTTGAAGCGGTTACCGGCAGGGATGTTAACTACATTGGTGAAATGGCTTTTTACGGTAATCCTTGGCAAAGTTATACCTGTTCTGCTCTTGAGGAAGCGGATTTTCCAGAGGCAATAACTTTAGGTTTTCAAGCCTTCTATTATTGTGAAAATCTTGTGAAAATAAATTTCCCAAAAGTAGTGACTATAGGAGAATCGGCTTTTCATTATAATAATGCCCTTACGGAAGTGAATTTTCCAGAAGCGATAACCATCGGTGATTGGGCCTTCCTTTACTGCATTTCTCTTGCCGAGGTGAGCTTTCCGAAAGTGGTAACTATTGGTAATTCTGCCTTGGCTAGATGCGCCCTGGAGGAGGTGAGCTTTCCGAAGGTGGTAACTATTGATATTGCTTCCTTCGCATATTGTTCATCTCTTGCCACAGTGATCTTTCCAATGGCGGAAATTATTAATGATGGGGCTTTCACTAGCTGTACTACTCTCTCCGACTTGAACTTTCCGGAAGTGGTAACTATTTGTAATTCTGCCTTCGCGGTATGCACGGCGCTCACCAGTGTGAATTTTCCTAAGGTAATAACTATTGATGAAAGGGCTTTTGAATTGTGTACTAACCTTACCAATGCAAATTTTCCTAAAGCAGAAACTATCGGAGAAATGTCTTTCCATAATTGCGCTCTGGTTGACGTGAATTTCCCGAAAGTGGTGACTATTGGTTTTTGGGCATTTTACTGTTCCGCATTCGTCAATGTCAGCTTTCCGGAAGTGATAACAATTGGCAATGAAGCTTTTGAATACTGTATTAATCTCACCGACATAAACCTACCAAAGGTTGAAGGTATCGGTAATTATTCATTCTTGCGCTGTACCAGCCTCACTAATTTATATATTCCCAGTGTAAAGGAACTCGGAGACTATGTCTTTCAGAATACCGGAGCCCAGGCCCTGAACATTACTATGGGACCCGCAGCCCCAACATTTGGTTCTTCTTTATTTAGGTTTTATATGTTTATGGGCACTCCTCCCCCTGAACAAGATACCGCCGGTAAAAATGTTACCGTTTATGTTCCCGATCCGGCTACGTATGACACTGTGTGGCAGAATAAATTCAAAGAGGATCCCGGTATCGTACTTACCGTTAAGGCCATTGAGTAATAAAAATATGGTGACAGACACCATTGTAACGGGTTTTGTCTCTTGCTGCGATTTACAATGTGTGGTATTGTTTTGACATGACGGCTTACGGTTACAATAACGGTAATCAAATAACCGGTATCAACAAGGAGTTCATTATTATTAACAAACTAAAATATTTCAGTACAATTATTTTCATGGCAGTAACCGCCATAGTGTTTTCCTCCTGTTCTTTTGAAAAAATCGGGGGGACAATTATCGTAAAAAACGGTTCGGGAACAGAATCGTATTATGTCAGGGTGTTTTTAAAAAATGTTCCCGATAATGCGTCTACCATTGCGAATTTGTCTAAATTTCCGGGCGAATGGTATGGACAAGTGGCCCCTCTGGCACCTGGTGAAAAATACGAAACCGGTCGTGACGGTGATGATTTCAATTTTGTCGTGTATTGGGGGACAGCCCTTGATGCGGATTCGGTTTCCCGTATAGAGGGCAGAATAAGCGGGGGTGTAACCAAGACATTCGTTTTACCTTATCCCTAATCCCCATCTCGCGGATAAGTTTGCGCAGGGGCAGTATCGCCGGGGGAGATACGTAACGTTCGTCAAAACCCATGTTGATGAAGGTTTCCGTTGGTTCCCTGTCGGCGCCGAGTTCCCCGCAGATGCCGATTTGTCTTTTTCAACAACTGTACACGGTAATGGAAAATAACACATAATTCTATCCTGAAAGGAGAATTTTATGGATCAAAAAATATTAACAGACCCAATGGTAAAACCGGAAAATGATGTACTGGAAAAAAACCTGGGTAAAAATTACAGCAGATTCATGGAATTTGCCGGTAAAATAGATGCTTTGAATTTGGTTCTTGAATGGCATTATTACAATGACGGAAAATCATGGCTCGGTAAAGTATAAAAAAAAAACAAGAATCTTTGCTGGCTGTCCGTCTGGAACACGGGATTTAAATTAACGTTTTATTTTACGGAAAAAACAATAAATGGCATATATGAACTGGATATTGATGATGAAATCAAAGATATGCCAAAAAATACAAAACCGGCGGGAAAATTAATTCCGGTATCATTCCTAATTAAAAACCGGAAGAAATTGAATGATGCATTAAAAATACTGGAATATAAAATGCAGTTGTCTTGAGCATGGTAAGCGGAAATAATTTTTATTATCGTCCATGTATGGTTACACTCACCTCTTTGGATTCCTGTCCAAAAGCCAATCAATCAAATACATCTGAATAATTCCGTCGTGATTGGCTCTGGACGGAATATCGTCAAGGGTTAAAAGATATTTGGGGTGATTGTCATTTATTTTACGTAAACTTGACAATTCCCGTGCCAGTGTATCAGGGTCAAGAACAGAAGCTGCAACCTGGTAATAACCTGTTCCATCTGCACCATGAACACCGGAGACTACAAAATCAACTTCTGCTTCATCCAGTTTACCGGTACTTACACGGCAGCCCCGGCGAAGTAATTCCAGGTAAACAATATTTTCAAGCTGGTGTCCCAAATCCGGCGACGATGATTCCAGCAGCATATTTCTGATACCTGTATCCACTATATAATATTTGCCAAGAGTTTTTAAATGCTGTCTTCCTTTTATGTCATATCGGCCTGTATAATAAAAGATGAAACTGTCAGTAAGGTTCCGTAAATACATATCAACTGTGTTAACCGATATTTTTCTGCCGGATGATTTAAGAGTATCGCATATTTTTTTTGCCGAAATCGGGCTCCCTACGGAATGGCTCAAAAATTTAATGATATTTTCCAACAGGCTGATATCGGTAGATCCTGTACGTTTTGCAACATCTTTCAGTAAAATCGTACTGTAGATACCGTCAATATAGGTTCTGGTTAAACCTTCATCAGCACCCAGAATTGCCGCATAGGGAAAAGAGCCGAAACGTATATAATCATTCAAAATTAATCTGAAATCAGGCGCGTTATTACCGGAATGTCCTGACAATTTTAAATATTCTGCAAAGGAAAGGGGCAGCATATTTATTTCAATATATCTTCCGGAAAGCAAGGTAGCCAATTCGCCCGAAAGCAGATAAGCGTTAGAGCCAGTAACATATAAATCCACATTTTTTTTAATGAATAATCCGTCAATTGCTTTTTCAAAACCAATACATTGCTGTACTTCATCAATAAAAATATATGTGCACTTGTTTTTAGACAGGTTTTTTTTTATATACTCATAAAGGGAATGATGGTTTAACAGGTCTTCAAATTCCGGATCTTCCAGGTTAATGAAAATTATTTGATCTTCATTGACACCGGAGTCTTTTAACCTTTTAATGAATTGCATCAGGAGTGTTGATTTTCCGCAGCGTCTTACCCCTGAAATGACCTTGATAAGCTGCTTTTCACGCCAGGCTTCCAATTTTGCAAGATATTCTTCTCTTTGAACCATAATGTAAATATAGACAATTTATACGATACTGTCAAGTTTTTTCTGTATAGAGAAAAAACTTTAAAAAATGCCAAGTTATTATTCTGTAGTGAAAAAATCTAATACCACTGTAATAATGTACCCGAATATCAAATAATCGCAGCCGGCAGTTTGCTTGGCGTAGTTTCGCTTGAAGGCGCCGGTTTTCCTTTAATGATCATCTTCCCGTTTGCTATTGGGCTGCCGAAAAAAATACCGCCGAAATTGAATTTGTTATCTTTTAACAGGCAAAGGCTTGCAATAATCACGCCTGTCGTATAAAACAACAGTAATGAAAATTACCTATGTACACCACAGCGGCTTTATGATTGAGACCGGTGACTGCGTTCTGATAATCGACTGCTGCGGCCTTAAGAAAAACAGCGCGGAACTGCGCCGCTGTGAGGGGAAAAGCCTTTACGTGCTGGCGAGTCATGCCCACGGCGATCATTTTGACAAAAAAATTATGTCCTTCGATCATCTGCGGCTAAAATGGATTTTGTCAGACGACATTCGCGGAAAAATTCCCCTGAAAAAAGATCTTTGTTTTTTGGCGAAAGGGGGCGCGTACCGGGATGAAAAAGTGGCTGTCAAAGCGTTCGGGTCAACGGACGAGGGCGTGTCATTTTACATCGAAACGGGCGGGAAGAGGGTGTTTCACGCCGGGGATCTGAACAACTGGCACTGGAACGAGGAAGAAACGCCCCAAGACGCGGCCAAAAACGAAAAGGCCTTTCTTGACGAACTGGCTCTTATAGCGCGGGAGATTCCGGTTCTGGACGCCGTAATGTTTCCCGTGGATCCCCGGCTGGGAAAAGATTACACCCGGGGTGCCGAACAGTTTCTGGACAGCGTTAAAACCGGGTTGTTCATACCGATGCATTTTTGGGACGATATTGACGCGGCAAGGGCCTTTAAGCCGAAGGCCGAAAAAAGGGGCTGCCGCTTCGCCGAGATTCGCGCCGCCGGCGACGAATTTGAGATCTGAAAAAAGGCCGGCTATTCCGCGCTCATCTCGCGGATAAGTTTGCGCAGGGGCAGTATTGCCGGCGGAGACACGGAAAGCTCGTCAAAGCCCATTCGGATAAAGTTTTTTGTCAGTTCCCTGTCCGCGCCCAGTTCCCCGCAAATGCCGATTGGAATGCCTGCCTGTTTCGCGTTTTTGGCGGTAAGCTCCAAAAGGCGCAGAATCGCCGGATGATGCGTGTCGGTGAAGCGGCCCAGGGTGTTGTTCTGCCTGTCCACGGCGAGGGTGTACTGGGTCAGGTCGTTCGTTCCCATGCTGAAAAAATCTGCTTCCCTTGCCAGCTCGTCGCTTATCAGGGCGGCCGCCGGGGTTTCGATCATAATTCCCAGGGGGACGTTTTCCGAATGGGGGACGTTTTCCGCCTTTAACTGGGCGCGGGCTTTTGCCGCGAATTCCTTCGCCTCGCGCAGCTCCCACATTGAGGCTACCATGGGGAACATAATGGCCGCGCTGCCGTGGGCGGAGGCCCGGTAAATCGCCCTGAGCTGGGTCATGAAAATTTCCGGCCTGGTAAGGCAGATCCTCAGCGCCCTCATCCCCATGGCGGGGTTTTCCTCGTGGGGAAGGTTAAAGTAAGAGGCCTGTTTGTCCGCCCCTATGTCAAGGGTGCGAATTATCACCTGGCG
>WRNF01000125.1 GCA_009776715.1 Treponema sp.
CCTGTTTTCTGTACGCCATTAACGAAAAACTGCCGGTTTGGTTCGCTGCTAAGGACACTATTTCTAAAACTTACGATGGCAGGTTTAAGGAACTGTTCGCTGAAATTTATGTAAACGAGTTTAAAGAAAAATGTGAAGCGGCAGGGATTAGGTATTACTATACATTGATCGATGATGCAGTTGCGAGAGTGGTAAAAAGCCCTGGCGGTTTCCTTTGGGCCTGCAAAAATTATGACGGCGATGTAATGAGCGACATGATTGCCAGCGCCTGCGGAAGCCTTGCAATGATGACCAGCGTGCTGGTTTCCCCTTCCGGCGCTTTTGAATTCGAAGCAGCGCATGGCACTGTTCAACAGCACTATTACCGCTGGCAAAAAGGGGAAAAAACCAGCACTAACCCAATTGCCCTTATTTTTGCCTGGACAGGCGCATTGGCGAAACGGGCGGAATTGGACGGAACGCCGGACCTTGCAAATTTTGCCAAACAACTGGAAAAAGCATCTGTCGAGGCCATTGAAACAGGAAATATGACCGGGGATCTTGCCTGCATAGCGCAACCCGCTCCGGCAAAAATTCTAAATTCATGGGAATTTGTGGATATTATAGCAGAGAAAATGAAAGATTTTAATTTTATCGCATATTCATAAGACTTATTTGGAGATGTGCGACGTTTAAATGTCGCACATCGCACTGGTATATGCCGTTTTAATGGCATATACTTAAAATAAATGCTATATTAGAAGAAGCTCTTGTAAAAACAGGGATTTGCAAGAACCTCAGAGTTAAGGGAGTTTTTTTTATGGAATTTACCTTGCATTTGAGTGAAAAAAAAATAGAGGAGCATAAAATGAAAAGAATAAAAATTTGGGCCATAATAACAATTAACGTAGCTTTATTTGCTGTTGTCTTTGCTGCATGTAAAGACCCTACGGGCTCTGACAAGAAACCGCCTCAATCGGCAGAACTGGAAAGCCTAAAAATTAACGGCAAAACTGTTGTTTTGGGAATTCCTTCAAAATCCCTGGAAACAGCGGAGGCAAAAGTTATTTCCCTTCTTGACACTGTTGCTGCCGAAGGGGTAAGCATTGAACCAAAAGCTTTTTCTGAGAAAACTACGGTTCTCTGGGGCAAAATGGAACCCGGTAATGATGCTCCTGCATGGGGGCAATGGGAAACATCGACTTTTGCCGATGGTGATTTTTTAGTAATATGTTTAATTCCTGCAAAAGGCGATACCTTGTATTATATATTTGTGTTTGAAATTGAAGAGACTTCTCCGGTATCAGAAGGTTTATTAGGCAAAGTGCTGATTCTTCAAGCTTATGGCACCGGCAACAAAACCGATGGCGGCATTTCACATTCATTTGTTGAATTATACAACAAGTCCAATGCTGCCGTTGATCTGACAGGCGTTTCGCTGCATTATTCCGGAGGCGGAACAAACTGGAAATCGCTGGATTTAAGCGGACAAACAATCCCTGCCGGATCTTCATTTCTGGTGTTGGGCAAAAAGATGAATGAATATAACGCCTCTACCGGATGGGGAAGGTTGCAATTAGAAGAGGCCGATGCAGACATGCGGTGGCAGGACGGATCAGGTTTTCTGGAAATGAACAACAACGCGTTTAAACTTTTTTTGGTAGAAAATTCCTCTGTAATATCGCTAAGGAATCCCTTTGATGCATTGGGAGATAAAACAGGAATAAAAGTAAAGGGCTATGTGGATTTACTGGGAACAAACGACACAGACATGTCAAAAAATATCGATGCATTTGAAACAAATGATCTTTTAAATCCCAATGTAAAAGCTCCCTATTATGCCTCCAAGGGTAAATCCATTCGGCGCATTACCTTATTTGACACCGATGACAACGCTCTTGATTTTGAACGGATCGAGTGGCGTACTTATCAAAATGAAAGTATCTCCCAGGATGATTTTGATGCCTTAAAGCCACGGTCTACAAAAGACGGACCCTGGAACCCTGTGCATATCAGGGAACCTATAGGGGCAAGCAATGCTCGTTTAGGCGGTCTATTAATTGGCGGCACTACCGCAAGCACTGGCGCTCCGGCTGCAACATATTCAGCTATAAGCTACCCAGGAGCTGCTTCCATTAGCAATCTGGTTGCGGGCAGTGCATCTATC
Source organism: Treponema sp. (assembly GCA_009776715.1). The sequence goes on from WRNF01000125.1 coordinate 2,147, forward strand.
AGTATAGTCATTGCCAGCGGCGCAAGCTTCAGAACAGCAAAGGTTACAGGAACGGGAGCGCCTTATTGGGATAATGTAATGTCTCCGTCATATTCGTTTGCCAGCGGTGATTTTTTATATATAGAAGTTAAATCTGCTGACGGTCATAATATTAATGTGTATAAAATAGTAATTACGGTCGTCCAGGCAGCAGATGCTGTAACGGTTAGCGGCACTTATGCGCTCAGCCTTAATTCGGACATTCCGCAGCAGGCTGTTGCGATAGAAGCTTACAGTTCGCAAACCGCCGGGAACAAGGATCTTATTAGCAGTGTAAATGCAAATATCTTAGTGAAGGGTTCTGTCGGAAACGGTACATGGTCGATGAAGCTACCCTCAGAACAGAACGTGTGGTTCAAAGTGATGGTAACAGATAACACCGGTTTTACTTTTGGAAAAACAGTATCGGACGGAATGTCGTTTAACAGCAATACGAGCGGCATTAATTTAGTATTAGGACCCTTTGAAATGCCAAAGCTGGAAGAATTTATTCTTATTGATGCAAGCGCTTTAAACGGAATCAAAGAAAACAAGCCAGGAAGCATTAATGAAAGCAACGGCGCCATTACCTTTACTGCAAGGAATTTTACTATAATAAACGCAAACTCGATCATTGATTTTCATAAACTTGCTGCAAATTTCAAATTATCTAAAGACAGCAAACTATATGCAGGAAACGTGGAGCAGATAAGCGGTGTAACAACTAACAATTATTACAATGAAGTTGCGTTTACCGTTGTTTCATGCGACAATGTCCGCAAGACCTATACCGTTGCCGGTCCGCAACAGGTTGCAGGGCTTGCAGAAGTAAACGGCATCCCAGTTCCCGGCGTAAGAAGCATTGTCAACACCACTAGCTGGCAGACCCAGGGATTTGGAATAATGAACATCAATACCGCCAACACACTTGGATTTCCCATTATGGCCAATGCATCTGGAGGCTCATGGCATGTGACCAAACTTAATATGGTATGGAATCCCACTGGAACATTTACCTACATCAGCCCAACAGGGAGGGTTGTTGAAGGAAAAACCGAAATTAAAGGGCGGGGAAACTATTCGGTGCGGCGGCATGATGCTCCGAACCATAAAATAAAGAGCTTTAATCTTAAACTTAACACAGCGGCCGGTTTTGACTACTATGATTATAAAGAAAAAAAATATATAACCTTGCCGGAACATAGGCGCTGGTCATTACTTGCCCACCAGTATGACAATTCCCGCATTAGAACTACCCTTGGCTTCGAGATGGGCCGCCGTGTTCTGACAAATATGGGCTGGCAGCCCCATGCGGATTGGGTTTTCACCTTCATAAACGGTGAATTTTATGGTATGTTTATTTTATGTGAAGTAATAAAACCGGATGAAGATCGCCTGGACATATCTCCGCTCATCTCTTCATCAAATCTTTCGGGCGGTTTTGCAGTAGAAATAAACAATACTAACTGGTATGCCAATGACATTCACAATGATAACGGGAATTGGCCCCTTTCTAATGAATTTATCTTTGATGAAATATATAATTTTATGTCCAGCCATCAGAATACTGTAAACAACAGTTCCGGCAATGACGGAGGAAGCGGCACAAGAAAACAGCAGGGGGTGGTGTTTTCATTTAAAGAACCCGACTCCGAAATGGGCTGGTATTATGCGGATCCGCCTGAAGGAAACGGAGACCTTACTTATGCGGACACAACCCACTTCCCCCGCAAAGGCATTGTGCTGCACTCAAAACTCAGCGACGGTACAGCATACAACCGGGCGAGCAGGCCTGTGTCAGAATGGATAGTGCCGGATGATTTTGGCGATCCAAATGGCATGGGAACTAAAGGCATGCTGCAGGCTGGCAATTTTGGACAGAACAACGGCGGTGTATTCGGAAGTAAAACCCTTGGTCTAATGTATCCGGATTATGCCTCAAGCGCCTTTGTTACGGCTGCTAAATTTTTACAGGATGCCGAAGATGCCATTTACTCTCGTGAAGAATCTGGCGGAGTTCCCTTATATACCAATTACATTGACGTTGGTGCCTTCATTGACTGGCAAATAGCCATGGAAATGGCTTCCAACTGGGAAGTTCCTTCCCTTAACGGTCATCATATGCATTATGATCCCGGTATTGGAAAACTAAAAATGGGGCCAATTTGGGACCTGGACAATGGATGGAACGGCAATGACGGCAATGCAAATCCGGGCTTTACTGGAAAAGGTCCTTTCTGGCTGAAAGAACTTATGGGCTGGGAAATGACTGGTGTATTCCCTGAAGGAAACAGCAATTCAAGCCGCCGAAGCAGTTACTACATAACTCTTTTCAAGGAACGCTGGGAAGCAGTAAAGGGCTTGTTTAATGCTGAACTGGACGAATATATTGACATGACTGCCGCCCGGTTTTCAAGGATAACATCAAACTATGGCGGCGGCAACTGGCCAGGCGCTGGTGCGGTAAACGGCGGCAGGACTGGTTTTAAAAGCACCCTAACTAATAGAAGAAACGCCCTTGACCCGGTTTTCAAAGGGTGGTAGCTTTACAAATCGTAAAGACATAAAAGAAAGCCACCAGCCGGGAAATCACTCTTACGCCTCTTGCAGAATTGTGATAGACTTATACTATGAAAATCCTTGTCAAACGGATAAAAGAACTTAATAGTCTTTTCAAGGCGAATATTTCCCAAAAGAAAAGCTTTCAATATGATGAAGCAAATAATCATAGCGATCTTACAAGCGAGCCATTACGATGATTTTAGCAAACCGTTACAATTATCCCGATGTTTTTCATAAAAAATCTGCGGAAACACTGGAAACCGCGCTAAACACCGCCCCTGCNTANGCGGCATGGAAAGGCATGGATCCAGGGGCAGGGATGCCTCTGGAAGAACGTTATAATGCGATGCCGGAGCTGACTAAGCAGATTATTCGGGATCATTTTCCGGGAGGGCTTGTGCCCAACCACCGGGATGTGGAGAAGGGGCTTAGGCTGGGAGAAATCGAATATACCTATACCAGCGGCACAACAGGCGATCGGGTGGTAAACATCTGGGATCAAGGCTGGTGGGATGCCGCAGAAGCTGCCTCATGGAAACTTCATGCGGCACTCTCTCAGTTGGATTATCCTCAAAAAACGGCCAAACTTGCAAGTTCCCTGAATGTGGGAATAAGCTGCGAAGAAGATCTGCCAATGGAATACCGTACTGTCGGCGGCACATTGTACCTTAATGAAAAAATCAGCCTTCTTCAGTGGCAGGACCGCCACTACAAGCGCATGGCGCAGGAACTGGGAATCTTCCAGCCGGTTATCATGGAGGCCAATCCTTCGCTTTTAGCGCGGCTTGCTTACTGGGCTATGGACAATAACGAGAAATTGTNTTCTCCTGCCGTAATTGTTTTTACCTTTGAATTTATCTCNGCCATTCATTTAGCAGCGATCCGTAAAGTGTTTTCGTCGGTTCTAGTCAGTTCCTTTGGCACCACNGAAACNGGTTTTGTGCTGGAAGAGTGCGAAAATGGTTTGCTCCATCAAAACATTGATTTTTGCAGAATTGATTTTCATCCGTTAAAAGATGAACACGGAGGGCCGGAACTGGGACGCATGCTTGTTACCGCATTTAACAATCCCTGGAACACGGTGATTAGGTTTGACACCGGCGATCTTATCCGCCTCCATCCGTCGGGGGAATGCCCCTGCGGAAGAAAAGAGGGGCTGATTGCCGCTGCAGTCGAAGGCCGTGTAAGCAACTCCACTTTCAGCGCCGAAGGCCGGTTGATTACAACAATGGCTTTGGATAAGGCCCTTGCGCCGGTGCCGGGAATAAGGGATTACCATCTGGAACAAAAAGGCAGAANGCAGTATGAATTGCATCTTATGATCNGCGGCCATGCGGCCGAGGGGCATGACAATTCCAGTTTTATTTGTGACGAAGCACGTTATGCGCTGGAATCGCTGTATGGGCGGGATGGTATATATGAAATAAAATTAATG
>WRNF01000126.1 GCA_009776715.1 Treponema sp.
ATTTACAAAATTGCTCATTAAGCATTTTAAGCAAAAAGAGACTTTTCAGAGGGGACTCAAATTTTAATTCTTAAAATCCGTGTAAATCCTCTTAATCCGTGAAAATCCGTGTGCATTTGACATCCAATGCCACCAAGTACGGCTTTAGTTTGAAGTTATAGACAAGCCCCCGCGCAGCTCCGTGGCGAACCATCTACAAGGTAACTTTTGAAGCTGTAGTTAATAGCCCACGGATTTACACGGATTATCACGGATTATTTTTAAATTTGAGTCCCCTTCGAAAAGTATAATTCGCATTATTTTCTCTAAAAGCAGCATCCGTATGTCCTTGCTATATAAGGATTTACAAAATTGCTCATTAAGCATTTTAAGCAAAAAGAGACTTTTCAGAGGGGACTCAAATTTTAATTCTTAAAATCCGTGTAAATCCTCTTAATCCGTGTAAATCCGTGTGCATTTGACATCCAATGCCACCAAGTACGGCTTTAGTTTGAAGTTAGAGACAATTAATCTTGCTCATTCAGCATTACTATTTGCATAATGCTCCTATTCCCTGTTCAAAAGTTCTTAAAGAGATGCTTCTGGGCGGCACTAAAGCTTAGAAATTCCTTATTAAATCTGACAAGCGGCGGTAGCTTTGGTTCACAATATGTTTCTTGCCAATGTCAACATCATCGCCCGTTTCATTAATTAACACGTCAAGGCTTGCAATGCTTTCGTTTAAACTGGTGTGGAAGCCGCGCGAGCAGCGTATCCAGTAATTGCCTTCGCCGTCGGTAAAAAGGCTTAAAAACCCCAGTTCTTTTGATTTTTTCTTCCATTGAGCGGGTTTTACCAGGCTGTCCATGTATTCAAGCAATTCGGCGAGATCGGTATTAATATTAAAAATCTTTTTCCCCGGCCATTTGCGTTCCAGCGCATTTTCCGGATCCAGGGCAGGAAGCAGCGAAAGGATCAATTCCAGTTTTTCTCCAGCCAGAAAAGTAAATGTGTTATTGTAAGTTACGCAGCCTTTAAGCCCTTTGTACACGGTATGTGATGGAACAATGTCGCGTATTTGAGACAGTTTCTCCCAGGGCAGCATTGCGGTTTTTTTGCCTTTAATCACTTTAATTTCAAATATTTCACCTGCAATTTTTATGTTATTGGCAAAATCCATGGGTTTTTTCAGCTTCCGCCTACCCTCCCCTTCCGCAATGGCAGCCGGGTGTTTTTTACTTTCGTTTCTGCCGCCTTTAGTATCGCGGAATTTCATTAGCGGCTGCGTTTTTTCTGTATATCCTAAATCTTCTTTCCTAATCCCCAATTCTTTCAGAATTTGCAAAGTCAAGGGAGAGACAGACATTGCGTACATTCTGCTTGTCCTTACAATTTCTCCTGCCACAATGAACTGCGGATCCATCCGGAACATTACCGATCCCGGGTGAATTATTATTTTATCAGCGGTAAGGGTGCGGTAGCTGGATTTTCTGCCCAGTCCTTCACGGGCGCAGACAAATTGAATCATCCCGCGTCCAATGCAGGTGAGGTAGTCGCTGATTTTCCCGTTTCTTAATACCGGAATTTTCATATTGCAAAGAATTTCTTCCAGTTGCTCAATTACATTTGCTATTTCCGCCATTGCTTTTTCGTCCAGATAATTGCTTTCGCAAAATTTTGCCTTGCTCTTTGCATCGCTGTATGCCTTAAACAGCGTTAGGTAAGAGACAAAATCTCCGTTGTCATCACGGAAACGCTGATGCGCTTTCCGTGCATCGCTTTCCTCTCCCAGCGGCAGAATGTAGGGGCCTTGAGTGGAAAGAAAAGCCGCTGCAATAATTGTTTCCCCAATAACCTGCGGGTAATGCAAAATTGCTTCAACAATGATCCTTGACTGGCGGGGGGCAAGAGGAAATTCCGCCATGAGTTTGCCGATATTGGATAAGCTGCGGTCCGGTTCCAGCGCATTGAGGAGATGCAGGGTTTCAATGCCGCCGATAAATCCTTCTTTTTCCGGCATGGAGATAAATTCAAATTCTTCAAAATTGGTTATTCCAAGATCCGCCATGCGAAGAATAACCTCGGAAAGGTCTGTGCGGAAAATTTCTTCGGTGGTGTACAGGGGGCGGTTTTCAAAATCGCGGCGGGAATACAGCCGGTAGCAGGTTCCTTCACAGGTGCGCCCCGCGCGTCCTTTGCGCTGGTTTGCCGATGCCTTTGAGACGGCGGTTTCAATGAGGCTGGAAGTGAAGGTGCTGGAATTATACCAGTTTAGCTTGGAAAGCCCCGAATCGATAACGGTGCTAATGCCGTCAATGGTAACCGATGTTTCAGCGATATTGGTGGATAAAATAACCTTTGTCTTTCCTTCCGGCGTTTTTTCAAATACCCTTTCCTGTTCTTCCTTGCTTAATCTTCCGTACAAGGGCAAAATATGCAGTAAACTGCCCACTGGGCTGAATGCCAGCCGGTGCATGCAGTCTTTAATCATTTTTTCACCGGAAAGAAACACTAAAATGTCTCCTTCGCCATCTTCGTCTTTAAAACGAAGAATAATATCCTCAATTTTGTCAATAATTGCATCAGCAATGCTGTCTTGGCTGTTATTGCCAAACTTTCTTCTGCTGTAGTAACTTTCCCTGTTCTCCGCTACAGAAGGAGAATCATATATCAGCGTGACGGGAAACCGCTGCGCTTCAATTTTCACTATGGGGCATTCTCCAAAATATTCCGAAAAAACCTCTGCATTAATTGTTGCCGATGAAATTATCACCTTAAAATCACGGCGGCTTTCCATTACCCGTTTAAGCAGGCCCAGCACAAAATCAATGTTAAGGCTTCGTTCATGCGCTTCATCCACCACCAGAAAACTGTATTTGGAAAGCCAGGGATCCAGTTTCATTTCCTGAAGCAAAATGCCGTCGGTCATAATTTTTATTTTTGTCCGGCTATTGGTTTTGTCTTCAAAACGCATTTTATATCCGACAAGGCCGGGAATGCTTGTTCCCATTTGCCGTGCAATGAATTCGCTTACCGACACTGCGGCTATGCGGCGCGGCTGGGTAACGCCTATAATTCCGTTGCGCGAATACCCTGCTTCATACAGGATTACCGGCAATTGCGTGGTCTTGCCCGAACCGGTCGGGCTTTCAACAACAACCGCTTGATTATTTTCAAGCGAAGTTAAAATTTTTTTGTGATTTTTGTAGACAGGAAGTTCAAGATAGTTCATAATATAAACATATATATATTTCATTTTTTTGTCGATTATGATATGATATATTCTTGGAAAATATTTTTATGGAGGTTTACATGGCGAAGCAAAAAAATGTTTATTTTTTTGGTAATGGCAAAGCTGAAGGCGATGCAAAGATGAAAGAACTGTTAGGAGGGAAAGGCGCCAATCTTGCGGAAATGACCAACCTTGGTATTCCTGTTCCTCCGGGTTTCACCATTTCAACAAAAGTATGCGCTGCGTATTATGAGAACAATAAAAAGTACCCTGCCGGAATTCAAGAGGAAGTACTGTCTGTTCTTGCAAAACTAGAAAAGATGATGAAGAAGAAGTTAGGCGATCCTGATGATCCACTGCTGGTTTCGGTGCGTTCAGGCGCTGCGGTTTCCATGCCCGGCATGATGGATACCATTCTGAATTTAGGCATGAACGATTTATCAGTAAAAGGGCTTGCGGAAAAAACTAAAAACCCACGATTTGCTTTTGATGCATACCGCCGTTTCATTCAAATGTACGGAGATGTAGTAATGGGCGTTAAGCATGAATTTTTTGAAAAAGCAATTGCGTCAATAAAAGCAGCAAATGGTTATGAACTTGATACTGAGCTTAACGCTGAGAATCTAGAAGCACTGGTCAGCGAATATAAAAAAATTGTCCTTGAAAATTCAGGGAATGATTTTCCGCAGGATCCGCTTGATCAGCTCTGGGGAGCAATTGATGCTGTTTTCGGATCCTGGAACAATGAGCGTGCGGTTAAATACCGGCAGCTCAATGATATACACGGTGTTTCGGGAACTGCGGTTAATATTCAATCAATGGTTTTTGGCAATTTCGGCGAGGATTCAGGCACAGGCGTATGTTTTAGCAGGGATCCTTCCACTGGGATAAATGAATTTTACGGCGAATTTTTGATGAATGCCCAGGGAGAAGATGTTGTAGCCGGCATAAGGACACCTGAAAAAATTGCCGCCCTTGCAGATCATAATCCTGTCATTTACAAGCAGCTTGTGAATATTAAAAATAAACTTGAAAAACATTTTAAAGATATGCAGGATCTTGAATTTACCGTGCAGCAGGGAGAATTGTTCCTTCTGCAAACCCGCAACGGCAAGAGGGCGGGAACCGCAGCGGTTAAATGCGCGGTTGACATGGTTGCAGAAGGCCTTATCGACAAAAAAACCGCAATAATGCGGGTAACGCCTGCTCATCTTGATCAGCTCCTTCACCCGATGATAGACCCTAACGCATATAACAACGCTGTGTCTCTTACCAAGGGCTTGAATGCTTCGCCAGGCGCTGCTGCCGGTAAAATTGTTTTTTCAGCCAAAGATGCTGAAGCATGGAATGAAAGAGGCGAAAAAGTGCTGCTGGTGCGCAAAGAAACCAGCCCCGAAGACATAGGCGGCATGGTTGCGGCTCAGGGAATACTTACCTCGACCGGCGGCATGACCAGCCATGCGGCAGTGGTGGCCAGAGGCATGGGAACGCCCTGTGTGGCAGGAGCAAAAGGAATATCGGTACAGAACGATTTAGTTATTATCGGCGGCAAAATGTTTAAGGAAGGAGACTGGATTACCATTGACGGATCCACAGGAGACGTGTACGACGGCTGCCTGCCTCTGGTTGCATCAACCATTTCTAAAGACATGGAAACTTTNCTTAAATGGTGCGATGAAATCCGCGCTAGCGCAGTTCGCGGAAAAATAAAAGGTTTTGAAATATGGACAAATGCAGATCAAAGTGAAGACGTAAAACGGGCATTTGATTTCGGCGCCCAGGGCATAGGGTTATGCCGCACAGAACACATGTTTTTTGAAAAAGATAAATTGATTCACTTNAGGGCAATGATTGTGGCAGAAACAGAAAAAGACCGGAAACACTGCCTGGATAAGATTCTTCCCCTTCAGCAAAATGATTTTTATGAAATATTTAAAGTCATGGATGGAAAGCCGGTAGTTATACGTTTATTGGATCCGCCGCTGCATGAATTTGTTCCCCATACCAGGGCAGAAATTGAAGAAGTATCCCAATACCTTGGCATTGAAGCAAATGATTTACAGGTTATAATTGACAAGCTCATTGAAACAAATCCAATGCTGGGCCACAGAGGCTGCAGGCTTGCGGTTACATATCCTGAAATTTATGACATGCAGGTGGAAGCCATTGCCCGCGCTGCAGTTGCATGCAAAAAAGAAAATATTCCGGTTAATCCGGAAATAATGATCCCCATAGTGGTAACGGCGCGGGAACTCAAGCTGCTGCGTCCTAATGTTCAAAAAGTTCTTGACAAAGTATTTGATGAAACCGGCATAACAGTGCCTGTAAAAATCGGCACAATGATTGAAGTGCCGCGTGCAGCATTACGTGCCGGACATATAGCTAAATATGCCGATTTCTTCAGTTTCGGAACCAACGATCTTACTCAAATGACTTTTGCTTTTAGCCGGGATGATGTTGCATCATTCCTTCCAATGTATTTGGAAAAATCGGTTCTTGATGTAGATCCTTTTAAAACAATTGATGAAGACGGCGTTGGCAGTTTAATACAGCTTGGTATCAATCAGGGGCGTTCGGTAAAACCTGACCTTAAGATTGGTATTTGCGGAGAGCACGGCGGAGATCCGGCAACTATTGACTTTTGCTATAGAGCCGGGTTAAGCTATGTATCATGTTCACCATTCCGGGTGCCGCTTGCGCGTCTTGCAGGCGCTCAGGCAATAATAAAAATATCCGGAAATAAAATAAAGGGAGGGGAAAAAGCGAAGATTCGCAAACCCGCCTCTGCCAAGGTGAAAGGCAGTCAAAAACCTCCAAAGGGGGAAAGGAAAATGGCAGAAGATACTGCAAAAAAACCTGCTGCGGCTAAAAA